>CADEEU010000322.1 GCA_902826385.1 uncultured Acidobacteriota bacterium
CCGAAAACGTCCTCTATCTTATGTCCGCCCTCGATCATCGATTTGATAAAACTATCATGGGCCGCCCAAGCTTTCCTGTTGGTTTCGGCTTCCGTGATGACCCGCTCGAGAGCAGTCTCCACCGTCTCTGTTTCGGTGGTGGTGCCGAGTATCTTCTTCGCTTTATCCAAACGTTTCTGGTTCAGAATAAAGTGCTTGTTCTTTTTGCCGTTCGTCGTTACCTGCATAAATAACCATGTACATAATACCGAATTCTATGCACATGGTCAATGATATGCCGGCGGTCTGATCGGTTTATTACTTCACTGTTTCTTCACATAACTCCGGTGCACGATCTCATTCCGGTCACGGCCGCGTGATTCGAACATCACGTTTTCTTTGTCTTCGCGGGTAATTACGCGGGCACCGCCGGATGCGCGTTTTTCTTCGGCTTTAGCTTTGTCTGAATCGGTCAGAAAGGCGCTTACGTCCGCCGGTTTTGCGGGTGCGCCAACGGAGCGGCCGTTGGCTTCGGCGACGGCTTCGATCGTAGTCGCTCTTAGCATCTTGCCCCAAAGTTTCTTGAACAAGGCATTCGAAGAATATATGTCGGCGCTGTTCAGCTTGCCATTGATCGCAAACGCGTAGCCGATCACGTCGTTCTTGCCCGCGATGATGTTTTGCAGATTGCGAATGTACTCGGCCGAGGTCGCGGTGACCTTTCCGTTCTCCAGGCTAAGCTGCAAACTGGTCGCTGATTTCGGCGCCGCGACCGAACCACCTACGTTACTGCTCAACCGTTTCTGCGCCTCATCGACCTTCGCCCAAACCTCCTGCTGCGACGCAGACTTATTCGCCGCAAGCTTAAGGTCTCTCGTAACCAGCCGATCGTTCGACGACGAAAACTGCCCGACCTCTTCGCCTTTTCGCCTCTCCCAACGGCCCGATTCAACGCAGAACGCTGATATCGATACACGCCCGGACCGCGCCCGGACCATGATGCTGACCGACAATACACGGTCCTGCTTCCCACCCTTCACGATGTCGCCGGATTGGATAAAAACGTCGTAGTGCTTCGAGATATTTTCTACCTCCAGCTCATTTACGTCCGAAGTCTCATAAACCCGCAGCACCTTCATCTCCATTGCTTCCTGCAGCGTAAGCACATTTTTACCCGACCTTTCGTCCTTGCCGTGGATCAGAAAGATCGTCAAATTTTTGTAAGTGTGTGCGCTGGAAACGCGGTAATTGTTCTGGGCGCCGGCAACACCAGCCGCCGCGATAAAGACAAACGCCAAAGCAAAGGCGCAGAAAACACGTCTGAAATTCATAAACAAACTCCTTTTTTAGGCTTGAACTCTAACCCCGGGGAAAGCTTGTATATGAGTGGAACGCCCGGCTGCGTAAACTCTTGCAGCCGCAAAGGAAAATGGAACGATTTTGGAACCCGATACCAAAACCGCTATCTTAAAAAATATGATTTTCGCATCCAAATTTAAGAATTCTTTCCAAGAATTCGGATGTAATCGGATGTAATTTGTAATAGACACAGTGATTTAACCGATTAAATTATGACTTTGAGGGCCTACTGGTCACTTTTAGCACTTGGTATACGCTTTGCCTTGATGCTGGTTTAACTAGTTGTTCTAGCTGCATTCGCTCTTTCAAGCCTCACCGATTTTCGACGAATGCGATAACAAAATTTTTAATTTCGGAGGTTAGAAAGTATGTCCAGAGCGATCTCACTTATCGGCCGAGCCTTTATGTTTTCGGCTCTTCTGGCTTTCTTTTGTCTTAGCGCAACAGCGCAGGTCACAACTTCAACGGTGACGGGACGCGTCGTCGACGGCCAAGGCAATGTCGTTCCCGGTGCAAAAATCACGGTAACAAACCGCGCAACGAGCGCCGAGCGTACAGCAATTACGAATAGCGACGGCGAATACACGATCCCGGCCCTGCCGCCCGGCCGCTATAACCTATCGGCCGAAGCCGCCTCGTTCAGCCGCGCACTCATCGAAGATGCCGAACTCAACGTCGGCGCCCGGCAAAATTTCAACTTCGACCTGAAACCCGGCAGCGTTACGGAAACTGTCAACATAACCGCCGAACAGCCGCTGGTCGAAACTACGAAGTCGGATATCGATACTGCGATAACGCCGACCGAGATCCAAAATCTACCGCTTCTTAATCGAACGTTCGCCGGTTTGACAGTGATCGCACCGGAAGCCCGGCCGGTCGGCACTTTCGACCCGACAAAAACGCGGGTTGGGACGGTCGCATTTAACGGGGGCGATGGTCGCGGAGTGAATGTAAACGTTGACGGCGGCGACAACAAGGACAACGTCGTCGGCAGCCTGCTACAGAATTTCTCATATGAGTCGATCCAGGAATTCCAGGTCATCCAGCACCGTTGGACCGCTGAGCAGGGACGTGCCGTTGGCGGAATTGTCAACGTCATCACAAAGAGCGGCGGCAATGATTTTCGCGGATCGCTGTTTTCAAACTTTCGCCACGACAAGCTTCAGCGACGCGACTTTTTTGACAAGCTTAATAACCGTGATAATCCGGACTTCGAAAGGCAGGAGTTCGGCGGCAGTATCGGCGGCCCCCTGCCGAACTTTGGTTTTGGCGAAGGTACGCCGTTCAGGCTCTTAAAAGATAAGGCCTTTTTCTTTGTTGCTCTCGAACGCTTTCGCGAGCGGCAGAACGTTCCGGTATTTGCATTAGCGGAGGCCGACCTGCGGGCGATCTCCACTGCATTTCCCGCTATTTCGTTCGACCCTATTATCGCAACCCCGTATGACGACACGCTGCTGACCGTAAAGATCGACCATAAGATAAGCGACAAGCAGAGCATGTTCTACCGCTACGCCTGGCAGGACAATCAATCCCCGAACGATCAGGTCGCAAACCCGCATCGAACGAATTTGAGCGGCGGCAATGAGACCACTAACAAGCTTCACAGCTTCGTGATCAATCATTCGTACACGATTTCCCCGAATGCGCTGAACACGTTTACCTTTAACTTTCAGGATTTCAAGAACGCAATCCTTCCAAATCCGAGCGGGGTGGGCCTGACGCTCAACTTTCCCGGCGGTATCACCATTGGGCAGAATGCGAATACACCGCAAGCTACTGAAGAGCGAAAGTATCAGTTTCGTGATGACGTTACGCTGATTACGGGCGATCACGCTCTCAAGTTCGGCGTGAATTACATTCGCACAATTCTCGATGGGTTTTTCTTTTTTGGGACCCAGGGGTATTCTCTGACATATCGGCAGACTCCTTCCCAGATCGTTACGGGCGGCGGCTTTAACCGGACCGACCTGCTTCAGACTCTGCAGTTTAGCGATGGTGCCAGTTCCCACTTTCAAGAGATCGACCAGCTCGCGTTTTACATTCAGGACGACTGGAAGGCAACAAGAAATCTGACGTTTAACCTCGGCCTGCGGTGGGATGCAAACTTTGGCAACTTGCCGGCTCAAGATCAGAATAGGACGATCCTCCTCTTATCGCAGTTGAATCATCCTCTGGCTCGTGCATTGACAAGCGACCAAGATAAATTAACGCGAACCACTCCGAGCTTGAAGGAATTTCAACCGCGAGTTGGATTTGCGTGGGATCCGTTTGGGGACAGCAAAACTGTTATTCGAGGTGGTTACGGAATCTTCTATGATCAGATTTTCCAGAACCTGTCGCTGTTCTCCGCCGTCCAGTCTCAGCCGTTTATATTCCAGCCGTCGGTGAACCTTGCTAGACCGGGCGGGGCCACTGGAGCTCCGGTGCCGACTGATCCGCTCTTTCCTGTCATCTTTACAGGTAATACGGCCGCTCTCCCGCAGCCGCCCGCTGGATTCACATACAGTACCCTGGCCCCTGGAACGGTCGGACGCATAAACGACCCGGACGCGAGCGAGGCCTTTATACAGAAGTTTACAATCGGAGTTCAACGGGAATTTGGTGGTAATTGGTCACTCTCCAGTGACTATGTCCATACGCTGGGACTCGATGAGCCGCGATTTCTAAATATAAATCCCAGGATATTAAATACCTGCAGTGCG
>CADEEU010000323.1 GCA_902826385.1 uncultured Acidobacteriota bacterium
TGCAAGGTAAAGCCGGGCGGTCCGGTGGCAACTTAAATAGTTATCGTGTGACCCTGTTATCATGGCCGCTAAGTTAAGTACAGCATTTACAAAAGCATACCTCTTAGTCGCATGTCGCTGACCGACGGTATTGCCCTCGCCATCTGCTTTTGACTTTCCGATTGCTTGCGCCACATTACCGGCGAGATCATGAACATCAACGGCGGCGCGGTTTTGTGCGGGTGAGACTATTCGAGCCAAAAAACCTCACCCTCTGTTTCCTGAACGGTGGTAAAATTGCCGGAAAACGGATTGGCGGGCGGCTTGGTCATGGAAAGAAGTACAAAGGAAAAAAGCGACAGTAAATCTTTTGATGAGCGTTGGTTTCGAGGGCCTGATGCGGCTGCTCCACTCCAAAAGTCTCAACCGCGCGGCGACGAAAGTGGCCCCTCGGCAGAATCATTTTGGAAAACGCTATTTTCGCTCGACACGCTGAAGGGCTTTGCCCTGTTTGTTCCCGGGGCGTTTCTGCTGGCTCTGATCGGGGTTGTCGCGACAGTGATCTTCGCGGATGTATTCGTTTACGGGCGGCCGTATGAGAACTTGCCGGAAACGACGTTTGAGCAGTTGGCCATGCTGACTGTGGTGGGTTTGATTGCAGGTTTTATGACGTGGATCGGGATCGGGAGTTTGAAAGATCGACGTCACGTCGCACTTCCGGCTTCG
The DNA here is from genome assembly GCA_902826385.1 of uncultured Acidobacteriota bacterium. Classification (GTDB taxonomy): domain Bacteria; phylum Acidobacteriota; class Blastocatellia; order Pyrinomonadales; family Pyrinomonadaceae; genus OLB17. Next base: position 706 of record CADEEU010000323.1, read on the forward strand.
GCTTTCGCAACGGGTGTCATTATCGGGATAATTGGGACGGTGGCGGAGGCGTTGACGGGCGGCTCCGTCGGCGATTTCATCGAAAACTTTGCCGACAACCATATAGCGGTCTATCTTCTTCCGCTGATCCTCACGGTGCCCGTTTTGGTTCGCGGTTGGTTGAGTCTTAACGCGCAGAACGGCCCGGCAAGTGATAATCAAAACCCCATTCCTTGACATTCACATTCGTTTGAATCGAACATTCAGTGATTGTGAATTCGAACTCAAGCCCAACAGTTATGAAATTCGGCGGTACGTCTGTTGGTGACGTGGCCGCGTTCGAGCGCGTTTTTCATATTGTTTCGTCGCAGATCGAACGACGGCCTGTGGTTGTGGTTTCGGCGATGACTAAGGTTACGGACGCTTTGTTGAACGCGTTCGAGATGGCAAAGAAGGGCGAGTTTGCCGAGGCATTTGCGTCGCTCGAATCACACTTTGAACGACACGTTTCGGTCGCAGAACACTTTATTCCTGAGGGTTCGTCAAATCTCTTCGATGCCGAGCTGCAGTTTGCACGCGAGGAGCTTTCCGATCTGCTGATGCGTACGTCGCGTCGTTCATTGCCGCTGTCGATGCTGAAAGATGCGATTGTTTCGTACGGTGAGCAGCTTTCGTCCCGATTGTTGGCTGAGGTTTTGAAGGCGAAGGGCGTAAACGCGCGGCAGATGGATTCGCGGCGGCTGGTCGTGACCGATGACGAATTCGGTGCGGCCCAGCCGCTCTGGGAAGAAACGCGGGACCTTGTGCGGCTTGACCTGCAGCCCGCGATCGCGTCGGGCGAAGTGCCGGTAATGGGCGGCTTTATCGCCGCGAACCGCGCGGGCGAAACGACCACGCTCGGCCGCGGCGGTTCTGATTATTCTGCAGCGTTGGTCGCGGCGGCGCTGGGTGCGAGCGAGCTGCAAATTTGGACCGACGTGACTGGCGTGATGACCTGCGACCCGCGCATCTGCGGCGAAGCGCGGACGATTCCGGTTCTCTCTTACGAAGAAGCGGCCGAGTTGGCGTATTTCGGAGCGAAAGTTTTGCATCCGAAAACGATCAAGCCCGCCGTCGATCACGGCATCCCGGTCCGCGTCTGCAACACGTTCGAACCCGACGAGATCGGCACGATGGTGCTCGCCGAATCGGGCGAATCGCCGAACAAGATCAAATCGATCGCCCATAAAAAGAACATCACGATTTTGCGTATTACCTCCGCCCGAATGCTCGGCAGCTACGGATTCATGAGCGCCGTTTTTCAGGTGTTCGAACGGTATCGCACCGTGATCGATGTTATATCGACATCCGAAGTGTCGATCGCATTGACACTCGACAACACCGCCGAAATCGAAAAGATCGTGGCAGATCTGTCACGCCTGGGCGACGTCGAATCCGAACCCGGCTACGCCGTAATCTGCGTCGTCGGCGACGGCCTCAGGGCATCGACCGGCCTTGCCTCGAAGATATTTTCTACCATTGACGATGTGAATATCGCCCTTGTTTCACACGGCGCATCGAGCGTGAACTTGACGTTCGTTGTTCGGGAAGGTGTCGCTCCCGAGGTGATAAAGAAACTGCACCGGGTATTTTTTTGACTCACACTATAATGGATAAGCAGCAAGCAGAGAAAATCAAGCTAAGAGGTGAGGTCGCAATACGAGAACTTGTCTCGATCCTTGACGTTGACCACCTCGAAACTCAGTGTGGTGAGGCCGAATTTCTTGCAGTCAAACGTGGGATAGGGCTTGCCATTGGAATTATCGATACAGAATTATTGTCTGTAGTTTATGCGCAATATCCTGAACTCGACCCGATCAAGGAGTAGTCAAATGAACTTGTTCGAACTTACTAAGGCGTTGATGGCGATTCCCTCGACGTCCGGCGAAGAAGAGGCGGTCGGGTTTTGGCTGCGGGATTATTTGGAATCACTTGGATGGACGGTTCAGCTGCAGGCGGTTTCCGAGAATCAGAACAACGTGATCGCGACGCTGAACGACACGCCGCGGGTTTGGTTTTCTACGCATATGGATACGGTTCCTCCTTTTATTCCGCCGACGGAGGATGACGAGAAGATCTATGGCCGCGGGGCTTGTGATGCGAAGGGAATAATCGCAGCTCAAATATGTGCCGCCAACATATTAAAGAACTACGTAGATCCGAGCTATAAGGACATCGGGCTGCTTTACACGGTTGAGGAAGAGCGGGCTTCGACCGGGGCGAAGGTTGTTAACAATCACCCGCTGGCTACGAAGTGCGAGTATATGATCAATGGCGAGCCGACCGATAACGATCTTGCTACGGGCTCGAAAGGAACCTTTCGATTGAATATCAGAACGAGCGGAAGGGCGGCGCATTCGGCTTATCCGGAAGAGGGCGACTCGGCGATAGAAAAGCTGATCGACATTCTTGATGACATTCGTAACGCCAAGTTTCCCAACGACGAGTTTTTCGGCGAAACGACTGTGAACATAGGCACGATCGGCGGCGGCCTCGCATTGAATATTATTCCGCCAAAAGCAGAAGCCGGGCTGGCAATCAGGCTGACAACGAAACGTGAACCAGTTGAAAAGGTCTTACGCGAGATCGTCGGCGATCGGGCCGAGATCGAAGTACTCTCATGCAGCGAACCGGTACGAATGCTCGAAATTGACGGTTTTAACCAAAAGGTCGTGCGGTTTACCACCGACATCCCGCACATGCCGAACTGGGGTCAACCTCTATTGCTCGGGCCGGGATCGATACTCGTCGCTCATACGAAGGACGAGTTCATATTGAAGAAAGATCTCGAAGAGGCGGTTGAGCTTTACGTCGATCTTGCAAAGCAACTGCTAGCTAAACCGGCAAATGCGTGAGATCGATCTTTGGCATCGCTCCTTTCCGGGCGGCGACGAAGGCTCCGACTCGGTTCGCGAATTTGTTCGTTTCGTCGATGTCCCATTTGCGTAACAGACCGTGCGTCATCGCGGCGGTGAACGCGTCGCCTGCTCCGATGGTGTCGATGGCGTCGATTTTTACGCCATGTGTAATAGAAACGCTTTCGCCTGCGATAAGAACGCTGCCCTCACCGCCGAGCGTTACGCACCCAATGTCGATTTCAAATTTATTTTTCAGACCGATCAATTTTGAAATGTGGTCCGGGCCTTCGATCTCGAACATTTTGGCAATCAGGCCGAGTTCCTCCTGGTTCAGCTTTACAACATTTGCGAGGTCGAGTGAACCGCTCAAAAGCTCCGGCGAAAAATAATTCTGCCGCAGGTTTACGTCGAATATTTTCAGACAGTCGGGTGAGACGGTTTCTAACATCGC
>CADEEU010000324.1 GCA_902826385.1 uncultured Acidobacteriota bacterium
CAACGCGGCACAACCCAACAAGCGATAATCGCACTCAGTACGAACGCTATCGACGCAATGCCGCGCGGCGGCACGCTTACCTTTAGGGCAAAGGCTCAACACAGTCGTGTGGCGATTGAGGTCGAAGACACCGGCGTCGGAATCCCGCCCGAAGATCTGTCAAAGATTTTCGAGCCCTTCTTTACAACCAAAGAGGTCGGCGAAGGCACAGGCCTCGGGCTGGCCGTGTGCTACGGCATAGTCACCGACCACGGCGGCCGCCTGAGCGTACGCTCAAACGTCGACAAGGGCACTACGTTCACAATCGTTCTTCCAATCGCGAAGAAAGCTGCGAATCAAGAGTCAGAGTCAAAAGCTAAGAACTGAAAGTATGGCTGGATTCTACTGCACTCCTCACCTCTGGACTCTGGATTTTCCCGCTAATTTATATGGCAAAAATACTCGTAGTTGATGATGAAAAGAACCTTCGTCTGGTCGTTCAAAAGGAGCTGAGCCGACAGGGGCATGAGGTCGAGAGTGCGTCCGATGGCGAGGAGGCGTGGGAGGCGATCGAGTCAAGGGACTTCGACATTCTTCTTTGTGACATAAATATGCCTCGGCTCGATGGTATGGGCCTTCTCCGCCGCGTTCGCGAAAAATGTCAGACACCGCCCGAGGTGATAATGCTCACCGGCCAGGCGACGGTCGAATCCGCCATCGAGGCAATGAAGCTCGGTGCATACGATTACTTAACCAAGCCCTATCGGCTGAACGAGCTTGCGGCGCTCGTCACGCAGGCCGATGAAAAGCAGCAGTTAAAAATCGACAACCAGCGTCTGCGGGCTCAGATCGAGCGGACAAACAAACACATTCCCGACATCGTTGCCGAATCGCCCCAGATGAAAGAGGTACTGCGACTGGTGCGTCGCGTCGCACCGTCGGACACGTCTGTGCTGATCACCGGCGAATCGGGCACGGGCAAAGAGCTGATCGCACAGGCAATTCACCGGCTTAGCCCTCGTGCGGACAAGACCTTTATCGACCTGAACTGTGCGGCATTGCAGGACAGCCTTCTCGAATCCGAGCTTTTCGGACACGAAGCCGGAGCGTTTTCAGGCGCGCGTGCACGCAAGCTTGGGCTGTTCGAACTGGCCGACGGCGGAACGCTGTTCCTCGACGAAATAATGGAAATGCCGGCCCAGCTTCAGTCAAAGCTGCTTCGGGCACTTGAGACAAGATCGTTCTTCCGCGTCGGCGGCGTTAAAAAGGTCGAGGTAAATGTTCGGCTGTTGGCCGCAACGAACCGCGATCCGGACCGGGCCGTTGCCGAGGGAGTTTTCCGGGCCGATCTCCTTTATCGCGTAAATAGTTTCGAGGTAAATATTCCGCCTCTTCGTGAGCGCGCCGAAGACATCGAACCGCTCTCCCGCCATTTGCTCGAAAAGATCGCCGGCCAGAACGCGCCGGAAATTGCGGCTTCCGCGGCCGAAGCACTGCGGGCATTTTCGTGGACCGGAAATGTGCGTCAGCTTCGCAATTGCCTGGAACGCGCCGTCCTGCTCGCGGACAACAACCACATCACCGTGAAAGAACTGCCGCCCGAGGTCGTTTACAAACTTGAAAAGACGAACGTGTCGGTCAACTACGCATCGTCGAACCAAACCGCAGTCAGCTCATTCCAAAACGTCTCGCCGACCAACCTTCGCGATTCCGAACGGCAGCAAATAATAAATGCCCTCGAAAAAACCGGCTGGCATCGCGGAAAAACCGCCGAGCTGCTCGGCATCTCGCCTTCGACACTCTATCGCCGCCTGCGCGAATACGACCTCGAAACACGCTAACAAAAACTCCTGATAGGACCCGCTATATGATGAATACAGCAAAACCGATATTTGTATTTGCCTTCGTTCTTGTCCTGGCCGCAATCGGCCATGCCCAGTCCACGATGTCCGGAAAGGTCGTCGAAGTGCTCGACGGCAAGACCGTTGTCATCGAGGTCGCGAGCGGAAAGCTGACGGCCGGAATTAAATATATCGATGTACCGGAGCCGGAGCAGCCGCTTCACCAAACCGTACGTGAACATCTTGAAAAGCTGGTGCTGGGCAAGGATGTCGTTTTTCGCGCATCCGGTTTCGATCCGGGCAAGACGTTCGGGCAGTTGTACGTAAAGTCCGCCGATGTTGCTCTGCAGATGCTGCGCGACGGTGCGGCATGGCAGGTCCCCGTCGATAAAAGCGGCCAGAACGAGGCCGACAGCTCAGCATATCAATATCATCAAAATCTCGCCCGCCAGGAACAGCGAGGGGTTTGGGGCGTTAAGGATCTGAAACCGGCGTGGCAGTTCCGTGCGGACAAGCTCGAACGTGCGAGGCAGGCTGAGATCGCCAGCGAATATGTCGGCCAAAGTGCAAAAAGCGGCAATAGCAGCGATTTCTCAAACGTCGTTCTTGACAAGCCCGTTCGCCGCAGCAGCAATCCGTGGTCGGACGTTAATCCATACTTAAAAAATCCCGGCCCGCTTGTTCACGGTTACAACGCCGCGAGCAAATCGGGATACGTCGGCACATCGCTCATGGGTTTGAAAGATATCGAGAATATTCCCTCCGGGCAGACGATGGCGGTTGATATTACGTATCTCTACAAACAGCAGGAAAAAAACCGTACCGGCAAATTCGTCGTCACGCTATTTTCGGTTGCCGATCAATTCCATTTTCTAAAGGCCAATACGATCAAAGTGATGGTCGATGAGAAAAGTGTTTTTGCCGGAAAGCCAACCCGCACGACCACAAATCAGGAAGGCAAGTTGGTCGAGAAACTGACCTATGAGGTCAGCAAAGCCGCCGTCGAAAAGATTGTCTACGGCGGTGATGTGACGATCCAGATTGGCAGCTACAACTTTTACCCGACACAGGGCCTTCAGCTACTGCTTTACAACATGCTTCAGGTTTCAAGTTAGGCAGGCGAGACGATTGATGAAAAATTTACTAGGAAACATTCTCATAGTCGTTGTCGTGCTGTTATTGGTACTATCGGCTCACGCTCAGAAGACTTTCACCGGCAAGGTTGTCGATATAGTCGACGGCCGCACGTTCGTTATCGAAACCGAAAGCGGTCGCATGACCGGTGCCATACAGTACGTCGAGGTTCCCGAACCCGAACAGCCGCTCAGCCGCATCGTTCGCGAGCATTTGGAAAAGCTGATTCTGGGAAAGACCGTGACGTTTATTCCGAACGGCTTCGCATCTAACGCGATTGCCGGAAAGGCCTATTTGAACGATCTTGACCTGGGCCAGCAGCTCGTACGTGACGGTGCCGCGTGGCACGTGCCGCCGGGCCGCTCCGGCCAGGACGTCGCGGACAGCCAGGTTTACGAAAATTACGAGGTGCTTGCAAAAGGCGAGAAACGCGGGATATGGTCGATTGCCAATCTGACACCGGCGTGGGACTTCAGGGCGAGAAAAGACCGCTCGGCACAGGACATTACTTTTGCGAACGCGAACCTGACCGGTCCCGCCAAAGAGGGCAAAAACTATTCTTACGCGAAAAGCGATACGGACATGTGGGTCGAGGTCGGCGGTGAGGCTTTTGCTCAAAAGAACAAACTCGGCACACTGTTCTGGGGTTTTGACCCGGAAAAAAAGGTGCGAAACGTATCGACAGCAAGCCTGGCACAGGAATTGGCAAACGGAGCAAAACGGCTGGAAGTAGAGATTCGCGTCATCTATTTTCAGGGCGAAGTAAAACCGCGAACACCTAACACAGCATTTGTTTTCGGCCTTTTGGCTACGTCGAAAGAGCACAATTTCGATAAAGAAAATTCGCTTAAATTCGTTGTAGACGGAAAAGAGATCGAAGTCGGCACTGGACAAAGATTTTGGCGAGAAAATCCGGCCGGCGTGCAGGAACTAATCGATTATCGAATCGGCCACACCGACCGTGCGGCG
>CADEEU010000325.1 GCA_902826385.1 uncultured Acidobacteriota bacterium
GCAGTGCCGACACTGGCGAAGCGATGGTCACGAATCCGAAAACTCGCTTCATATCGTTCACAGGCTCAAAGGGTGTCGGGCTGCATATCAACGAACAGGCCGCTAAAACGCGTGACGGACAAATTTGGATCAAACGCGTGGTTGCCGAAATGGGCGGCAAGGATGCGATTGTTGTGGCGGACGATGCCGATCTGGACTCCGCCGCGGAAGGAGCGGTCGCGGCGGCTTTTGGCTTTCAGGGACAAAAATGCTCGGCGTGCTCGAGGCTGATCGTCGATGAAAAAGTCCACGATCAGTTGCTTGAGAAAGTTGCCGCATTGACGAAGGCACTCAAGATAGGTCTGCCTGCGGAAGGCGACACAAATGTCGCGTCCGTGATAAACAAACGGGCTTTCGAGAAGACTCTTGAATACATTAAGAAAGGCGTCGACGAGGGTGGCAAGATCGTGACAGGCGGTACTGGTGACGATTCTCAGGGCTATTACATCCAGCCGACAGTTATATCGAACGTCCAGCCCGGAGCGACAATCGAGCAGGAAGAGATATTTGCACCCGTGCTTGCGGTCATTAAGGCTCGCGATTTCGATCATGCTTTAGAGATAGCGAACGACACGGAATTCGGGCTTACCGGCGCTGTTTACTCAACGGATCAGGGAAACCTGGAAAAGGCTCGGCATGAATTTCACGTCGGCAATCTTTATCTAAACCGCAAATGTACCGGAGCCTTGGTCGGTGCGCATCCGTTTGGCGGATTCAACATGAGCGGAACCGATTCAAAGGCGGGCGGCAGGGAATATCTGCTTCAGTTCATGCAGGGGAAACTGGTTTCGCAAAGGGTTTGAAGATCAACGTAAAATGAACCGATTTATATATTGCATCTCGATCATTGCTCTTCTGTCAGTTTCACACGTGCTTGCACAAAAAGCCCGCGCTAAACCGGCGGCGAAGGTGAAGCCGATAATCTTTGCGGTGCTGAACGACGGCGGCATGCTGGAACCGGTTGGATACGCAGAGAAAAACAAACTAAACCAAACCGTGAGCGGCGGCGAGGAAGAGGCCCAACTTATCTCGTTTAATCGGTCTTATTACAGGGCAGGCAAAACGTACAGACTCATCTTCGGTGGAGCCGCTGCCGGTACGGCTACCGTGAAAAGCTCTGATCCAAAGGCCGAGTGCTCGTCTAACATGGCCGAGATAACAACAGCTTCTTCACGGGCCAAGCTGAAGGGGAATGTTATGGCGTTGGCTACAAACGTGGTTTCGACCAGGAAAGGCAGCGGTGTCAGGCGTCTGCCGACGGCGGTGGAACGTTCGGAGATAGAGGCTCTGGTTCGAGCTGAGCTGATAAATCAAAAAGTCCCATCTTCCGCAGCAAAGAATTTAAAGTATCAAAACCTCACCGCGCTCGATGTCGATTCGGATGGCAAAGTCGAAATGGTCGGATCGTTTTGGGTGGACACATCGGCTACGTCGCGGGCCTTGCTTTTTTTCATTGCGGATAAGAGCTCCGGCGAAAAGTATTCGATCGGCTACGCTAAGTTCAACAACATCGAACAGAAAGATGTGATGAGCCAAGACATCAAAGACGTCGACGGCGGAGTTTATCACGAACGTTTACTTGATGTTTTCGATTTTGACGACGACGGCGTCGCGGAAGTTTTTACTTATGTTCGGTCTTTCGAAGGTGCCGGTTTTAACGCCTATCGTCGCGAGAATGGAAAGTGGGCGAGCATTTTCGAAGGTTCCAATTATCATTGTGCTTACTAGGCAAAGCGCTAGTATTCAGCAGCCAACGAAGTGTTAAGTTCGCCAGAATTTAACACTGATTTTTTTACCGGAAAAATGAAAAGAAAACTCCTCGTACTGATACAATGTGCGGCTATATTATCGCCTTTTGCGTTAGGCCAATCGTCCCAGCCGATCAGATATCCCGTCAAGCGAGCTGAAACTCCTGAAACGTGGCGGCGAGACGGCTGGAATGCGGTAGATAGAGCAAAGACCGTCAAGTTCAAAAATAAGAAAGCGAAGAATGTCATTCTCTTTATCGGCGACGGAATGGGCGTTTCGACGTTAACGGCGGCGCGAATTCTTGAAGGCCAGCTTCGCGGTGAAAGCGGTGAGGAAAACAGGCTCAGTTTTGAAGAATTTCCGTTTTCCGCGTTGTCAAAAACGTATCAGGTAAATCAACAGACGGCGGATTCCGCGCCGACCATGAGCGCGATTATTACCGGCGTAAAAACCGAAGAAGGCGTAGTTTCGGTGGATCAAAATGTTCGGCTTGGCGATTATAGGTCGGTTGCGGGTAACGAAGCCAAAACCTTGGTCGAGTACGCCGAAGAGGCCGGACTTTCGACGGGTGTGGTGTCAACCGCGCGGCTGACACACGCGACGCCGGCTGCATGCTATTCGCACGTTCCGCACCGGGATTGGGAATCGGATGTCGATATTTTCAACCGTCGAAAAGAAGCTTGGGAAGCAAAATTTCCGGACATTGCCAGCCAACTGATCGACTTCAAATACGGCGACGGACTTGAGGTCGCGATGGGCGGTGGGCGCGCTAATTTTATTCCGAAAGAATCGAAGGATCCGGAATATCCGGTTCAGTCCGGCAAAAGGCTCGACGGACGTGACTTGACCAAAGAGTGGGTCACTAAATATAAGGACTCGGCATTTGTTTGGAACAAGGCCCAGTTCGACGCGATCGACCCGCGTAAAACCAAGCATCTATTTGGCCTGTTCGAGCCGAGCCACATGAAATACGATCACGACCGGTCGAAAGATGCGGCCGGCGAGCCTTCGCTTTCCGAAATGACCGCGAAGTCGATAGATATCCTTTCCAATAACAGAAAGGGATATTTTCTGATGGTCGAAGGAGGAAGGATCGACCATTCGCATCACGACGGAAGTGCGCTTAGGGCCCTTACCGATACAATCGCGCTTTCGAACGCCGTTAGGACCGCCATAAGCAAAGTAAATCTCGACGAAACTTTGATAATAGTTACCGCCGACCACAGTCATACTTTTTTCATTCAGGGCTACCCGGCACGCGGAAATAATATCCTGGGGCTGGTGCATGAAATAAACGAGAATGGCGAATTCGACGAACTAGCTAAAACGGGTTCGGACGGCAAGCCACTGACGACCGTCGGCTACGCTAACGGACCCGGAGCACGTGGAGCTGAACGGCCAAACCTTACGCACGATCAGGTGACCGATCCGAATTACAAACAGGAAGCCGGAATTCCGATGATCAGCGAAACACATGGCGGCGAGGATGTCGCGATCTTTGCCACCGGTGTCAATGCCCATCTGATCCGCGGTTCGATGGAGCAGAACTGGATCTTTTATGTAATGGCGGATGCCTTAAGGCTTGCAAGGCGAAAATGAAGATCGTTTTTATGGGTACGCCTCCGGCGGCGGCAGTCTCTTTGCAGAAACTGCTCGACGCCGGGCACGAGATCATTGCTGTTTACACGCAGCCTGACCGTCCGTCGGGCCGTGGCAATAAAATAGTCTTTTCTGCGGTCAAGGAACTGGCTATCGACCGCGGTTTACCAATCTTTCAGCCGCTCAAAATTAAAACTTCTGATGCCTTGGCTGAGTTCAAATCACATGCAGCTGATCTTGCTGTGGTGGTCGCATACGGACGAATACTTCCCGAAGGATTTTTAAATGCGTTTCCAAACGGGGCGGTCAATGTTCATTTCTCGCTGCTCCCAAAATATCGCGGCGCCGCTCCGGTTAACTGGGCAGTCGTAAATGGCGAACATGTCACGGGTGTAACTACCATAAAGATGGACGCGGGGCTCGACACGGGCGATATGCTGATTGCGCGGGAAACCTTGATCGGGGAAAATGAAACCGCTCCGGAGTTGATGTCAAGA
>CADEEU010000326.1 GCA_902826385.1 uncultured Acidobacteriota bacterium
ATCTAATCCAACAAGCACGGTCTATTTTTCCGATGGCAGCCTTTCCTGAAGCAAGACGCGAACAGTTTTTAGAACGCCCGCTTCCGTCAAACGACGACGGCGAACGCGCCATTCTTGGCGCCATTTTGCTCGACAATTCGCTGATCACGCAGGCGGTTGAACAATTGAAACCGGCAGACTTTTATTCGCCGCTCAACCGCAGAATTTTCGGTGCGATGATCTCGCTCTTTGAAAGCTCAAAGGTCATCGACCCGATTCTGATAAGCGAAGAATTAAAGAAGGAAGGCTCGCTTGAGTCGATAGGCGGCGTTTCTACGATCACAAATCTTACGTACGGCCTGCCGCATTTTACCGACCTGACCGACTACATTCAGGTAGTCCGCGACAAATCGATGATGCGGAACCTGATCCGCACCTGCAATCAGATAACGAGCGAGGCACTCGAAGAAGAGGACGATGCGCGAGTGATTCTAGACCACGCGGAGCAGATGATCTTTGCGCTGGCCGAACGCCGGGCGGCCGAAGGCTTCGCTCACGTCCAACCGGTGGCCGAAAAAGTACTGGCGAAGGTCGAGGAATATTCCCGCCGCGAATCTCACGCATTGACCGGTCTTGCTACGGGTTTTCGTGAACTTGACGAAATGACGTCCGGCCTCCAGCCGAGCGATCTGATCATAGTCGCGGCACGCCCTTCGATGGGAAAGACTGCGTTGTGTCTGACGATTGCCCAAAATGCCGCGATAGACGAGAAAGCCGTCGTCGGATTTTTCTCTTTGGAAATGTCGAAGGAACAGCTTGTGATGCGTATGATGGCGTCCGAGGCGAAGGTGGACGCGTCGCGTTTTCGCCGCGGCATTTTGTCGCGGGACGAATGGGAGCGTCTGGCCCGTGCGATCGGCACGCTGGCCGAAGCAAAACTGTTCATCGACGACACGCCCGGAATTTCCGTTCTAGAAATGCGTGCAAAGGCTCGCCGCCTTGCTGCCGAGCAAAAACGTCTCGATCTGATCGTTGTCGATTACCTTCAGCTTATGACTGGCGGTCGATCCGAATCGCGCCAGCAGGAAGTTTCGCAGATCTCGCGCGAACTGAAAGCCCTGGCGAAGGAGTTGGAAGTTCCCGTCATCGCCCTGTCGCAGCTTTCGCGTGCGCCCGAGGCACGCAATCCGCCGAAGCCGATGATGTCCGATCTGCGTGAATCCGGCTCGATCGAGCAGGATGCCGACGTCGTTGCGTTCATTTACCGCGAAGATTACTATAAGCCGTCGGACGAAAACGCGGGGCTTGCCGAGCTGCTGATCTCAAAACAAAGAAACGGCCCGACCGGTACGATCAAACTCGCGTTCCTGAAAGAATTTACGCGGTTCGAAAATTATTACGGAGGTTAACCGGAACTCGGACTTTAGTCCGCATTGCCGCGAGCACTTTTTGTCTTGCAAACCGAGAGTCAGCGTTCCGCAACATCATGACCCAACCATCACCTGAACACGATCTTCGATTTCCGGTCGGCAAATTCGACCTTGCCAATTATTCTTCGCGGGCAGAGAACATCAACACTATTGCGAACCTGCCGCCGAATATTTCGACGGCGGTCGATGGGTTGAGTGACGAACAGCTTGATACGCGCTATCGGCCCGAAGGCTGGACGCTGCGGCAGACGGTACATCACATCGCCGACAGTCACGCCAATTCGATAATTCGTTTCAAACTAGCCCTGACCGAAGACGAGCCGCCGACCATCCGTCCATACTACGAAGACCGATGGGCCGAATTGGCCGACAGCAGGTTGCCGGTCGATGTATCGCTGCAAATGATCGACGCAATTCACACGCGCTGGGTCGACCTGCTCCACTCGATGATCGACTCTGATTTTCAGCGCGAATTCATTCACCCGGAAACAGGGAATTGGACCCTCGAAAAAGCGCTGGCTCAATACGCCTGGCACTCGCGACACCATACGGCGCACATTACCGGTACACGCGAGCGGCACGGTTGGTAGGGGTTTTCTTTCCGCGAATTACGCGAATTAACGCGAATCGAAGAAAAAGCTATTTTCAAGTGCACCGCGAACGATAACAATTAAAAAATTGCTTTTTTCTTTGCGAAGATTTGCGTAATTCGCGGGCAAATCTTTTATGGCTGCAGAATCTACTCCGCAACGCCTTATATCTCTCGATGTATTTCGCGGCATGACCATCGCGGGGATGGTGCTCGTTAATAATCCGGGCACATGGTCCGCTATCTACGGGCCGCTCAAGCATGCGGAGTGGCACGGCATCACGCCGACCGACTACATCTTTCCGTTTTTTCTTTTCATCGTCGGCGTGGCTATCCCGATCGCGTTGAGCAAGCGGATCGAAGCAGGTGTTACCACGACCGTTTATTTCAAGATCATCACGAGGGCGGCGATGATCTTTGTCATCGGGCTGTTGATGTCGATGATTCCTTTCTTTGGGTTCGCAGACACAGGGATTCCCGCCGTAATAAAAGTTCTGCTAGTACTTTCTTTCAGCGCCGCGCTTTTCTTTTATCTCACGGACAAACCGACGGTCGCGGCAATTACGGCGGGCGTGTCGGCGCTTACGATATTGATCTTTTTGTTCGCCGGCACGAATATCGCGTGGTATAACTTCGCGACGATGCGCATCCCCGGTGTACTGCAGCGGATCGCCGTTTGTTACCTGATTGTCTCGATAATTTACCTGAATACGAATTGGAAGCAGCAGACCTTGATCGGCGTCGGACTGTTGTTGGGTTACTGGCTGATCATGACCGTGGTCCCGGTGCCCGGTTGTGAGATAACAACAATCGACGACAAGGCATGCAATCTGGCCGCGTGGCTGGACCGAACCATCCTGACCGAGGCCCACATCTGGCGCTCGGCAAAGGTTTTCGATCCGGAGGGAATACTGTCCACAATTCCAGCCCTGGTAACTACGATAAGCGGCGTGCTGACCGGAACATGGTTGAGGTCAGTACCACCTGCGTCAGCGGGTGAGGTTTTATCTGCCTCGTCGAAACAAACCCCACCTGCTGCCGCAGGCGGTACTGACAAGGCTCTCGGCCTTTTTTTCGCCGGCACGGTCCTATTAGCGGCCGGTTGGACGTGGAGCCTTGTATTCCCGCTTAATAAATCGCTCTGGACCAGCTCGTACGTGCTTTACACTTCAGGTCTGGCTTTGCTGACACTCGGCTTCTGCTATTACCTGATCGACCTCAAAGGCTACAAACGTTGGGCCAAACCGTTCGTCATCTTCGGCGTCAACGCCCTCGCTCTGTTCGTTTTCTCCGGCATCCTTGCCCGTCTGATGGGCATGATCAAACTCGCCGGCCCCGATGGCAAAGAGGTAACGCTCCAACAGTGGATCTTCAACCTCTATCTATTCGCATTTTCACCCATCAACGCCTCGCTCGCCTACGCCGTGAGCTACATTCTTTTCTGGCTTTTCCTGATGTGGCTGCTGTATCGGAGAAGGATATTTATCAAGGTGTAATCGTTCGACCCGTCCGACAAACTTTAGTTTTTCGCACCACGTGAATATACGCCAAGATAGACTGAACAAACGAAGCGACAAACTAAAGTTTGTCGGACACTCACTTCAACTCAAACGTCCGCACCGCAAGGGCCAGTTCGGCTTCCAGACGTTGTTTATCGGCAGTGATGGTCTTCCGCTCCTTCTCCATTTCCTCAAGCCGTGTTTCCTGCTCGCCGGCCTTTGCAATATAGCGCGCGATCAGGGTTTTCGCCTCGGCAGTTTTTGAGAGCGATTCGATGTTCTCGCGCAGCCGTTTCTGATCTGCCTCGATCCGCGAAACCTCTTCTTCAAACTGCTTGAGCTTCGAGTTGACCTGGCTTATTTGAGCCCGTAAGTC
>CADEEU010000327.1 GCA_902826385.1 uncultured Acidobacteriota bacterium
TCTGCCATTGTCGTCGTTGTCGCCTCGGCCTCCATGACGTCGCCTAGAGTCGGAACAGGCTCGACGTCTTTGGTAATGAAAAAACAGGAAACCGCGCCTAAGATTAAACAGATCCCGCACAGGACTAATGCGTTTCGAGCGTCACCGCCGAGCAGTGAATCATAGAAAAATCCAACAGTCAGCATTTCTAAAATTTGCGGAATGCAGATGAAAGCGTTCAAGAGCCCCATGTAAACGCCGATTCGTTTTTGCGGAACAATCGAAGTCGTCATTATGAAAGGAATTGTGATGATCGCCGACCAGGCAATTCCCACCGGCACCATACACGCCAGGACGAAATTGATATTGGTGAATAAAAGCATCGAAATAAAACCCAAACCGCCGATTGCCAAAAGCACCGCATAAGTCATTCGCGTGCCAATCATTCTGACGATTGACGGCAGCAAAAACGCCATGGCTACGGTCGTGACATTCATCACGATAAACGCGATTCCGCCGTATGATGAGCCTTCGGCAAAATTGGGCGAATCTGTTGTCGGAGCATTAAACGAGTGTCTCGCAATTGAAAGCGAAAGATATTGCCACATCAACGGCAGGCCATACCAGGAAAAAAGTTTTACCCACCAAATTCGGCGCAATCCGATAGGCATTTCGATAATCGCGTCCCAAATATCTTTGAAAGCGTGAATCGTTTTCCCGACCACTCCGCCTTTTTTTGCCTGCTCGGCCCGAAATTCTTCGAGATTATCCGGCGGGTATTCGTCGGTTGTAAAATTCGTCCACGCCATCGAAACCAACATTGCGACGACGCCGATGACAAACGAATATTTGACGATATTCGGAATGTGTTTGCCGCCTTCGGTATCTGAAGAAATCCCGAGCGATAAAAGCAAGAGCGGCATAAATCCGGCGGCGATTTGTCCGCCGGCGATCATAAAGGTCTGAACGGAAAACCCGATCGTCCGTTGTTTGCTGTTGAGCTTATCGCCGACCATGGCCCGATACGGCTCCATTGCGGTGTTCATCGAAGCATCCAAAATCCAAAACAGTCCGACCGCCATCCACAAAACAGGCGAATACGGCATCAATAAAACCGCGACGCTCCCGACCAATGCTCCTATCAGGAAAAACGGTTTTCTTCGCCCGAACCGCGTCCAGGTTCCGTCGCTGATGGCACCGATGACCGGCTGGATCAGCAAACCCGTAATTGGTCCGGCCAACCACAGAACAGGAAGCTTCGATTCATCAGCGTCGAGATAACGAAAGATCGGACTCAGATTAGCTTGCTGCAAACCGAAGCCGTATTGAATGCCGAGAAAGCCAAAGCTCATATTCCAGATCTGCCAGAACGACAGCATCGGTTTTGGTTGCGTGTTCATATTTTGTCGGTCTCTCCTAATTGGTCAATTCCAGAACCACCGCTTCGTAAGGTTTCAATTTGCCGTCGAGGGAAGGCGTCGGGTAATTGCCCAAAAGAACTTTAGATTTAGCTAAATCAAAGCCGCTGTTGACCGAAGATTCAACTGCTTTGAAGTTAAGCAATATCAACAGCTTCTTTCCGTTCAGTTCGCGGGTGTAGGCGTACACGTTTTCATTCTCTTTATCGATGAGCGTGTACTTGCCGTAAACAAGGACGGGTTCCGCTTTGCGAAGCGACGTCAGTTTTCTGAAATAATTTAGAGGAGAATTTTGATCTTTTTCCTGAGCGGTGACGTTGACTGTTTCGTGATTCGGGTTGACCTTCAACCACGGGGTTCCGGTTGTAAAGCCGCCGTTCGTCGTGTTGTCCCATTGGAACGGCGTGCGCCCGTTGTCGCGGGCGGCGATCTTTTGCGATTCCATAAAACTTTTGAGATCGCCGCCTTCTTTTTCGATCCCCTTATACCAATTGATCGATTCGATGTCCTTATAATCTTCGATCCGCTCGAACTTTATATTGTTCATCGCAAGCTCATCGCCGAAGTAATAATAAGGCGTGGCCCGCATGGTCATAAGAAATGTCGAAAGCATCTTTGACGAAAGCTCGCGAAACTCCGGCGCGTCGTTACCCCAACGCGTAACCATTCGCGGCTGGTCGTGGTTGCCGAGATAGATCGTACCCCAGCCTTTCTGTTCGAAATTATCGCTCCATTTAGAATAGATCTCTTTGAATTTGACCAGGCTCCAGCCTTTCGGGTCGATCATTTTTTTGCCGCCGGGAACATAGCCGAAATCGACACCCTCGAAGTGGTAGAGCATGTTCAACTCATTACGGTCTTCGTCAACGAAAAGATGAGCCTCTTCCGGCGTTGCTCCAATCTCGCCGACGGTCATGATGTCGTATTTCGAAAGAACCTCGCGGTTCATCTCCTGTATGTACTCATGCAGACGAGGGCCGCTGCGGTAAAATTTTCCCCAGTCTCCATTCATTTCCGCAGGCATTTCCGGAAAGCTGGTGTCTTTTGAAATAAACGGGATCACATCCATCCGAAAACCATCGACGCCCTTGTCGAACCAGAACTTTATCATCGAGTACATCTCTTGACGCACCTTCGGATTTTCCCAGTTCAAGTCGGGCTGCTTGTCGGAAAAGATGTGCAAATAATACGAGTTCGACGGCGCGTCGTATTGCCACGCGTCACCCTCGACATCGAAAAAGCTTCGACGAGCTGCCGGCTTTCCTTTTTCCGCAGGCCACCAGTGGTAATAATCGCGGTAAGGATTGTCGCGGGATTTTCTGGATTCCTGAAACCACCGGTGTTCATCGCTCGAGTGATTTGCTACCAGGTCAAGCACGACCTTAATTTTCCGCTCGTGCATCCCTTTTAAAAGCTCGTCGAAATCTTCCATCGTCCCGAATTCCTTCATGATCGCCTGATAGTCGGACACGTCGTATCCCATGTCGTCATTCGGCGAAGCAAAGATCGGATTGAGCCAAACGACATCGATGCCGAGGCTTTTTATATAATCGAGCTTTTCGATAATTCCGCGCAGATCGCCTACACCGTCGCCGTTTGTGTCCTTGAAAGAACGCGGATAGATCTGATAAACGACCGCTTCCTTCCACCATTTTCGGTTGGGAATTTCTTTGGATGCAGTTGAAGTTTGATTAGAATTTACGGTTGCTCGATTGTTATCGACGGTTGAATTTTGACACGCAGAAACCGCCAGTAAGACGGATATCAAAAAGATTACCAAGATTTTGCATTTCGACATATTTAATTTTCGTCCTCAAAAATCAGAAGCCTTCTCTTTCACCCGTAACTGGCATTCCCGAATAATGAACATGGACTAAACGCCAATTTTTCCCACGCTTTTTCCAAACTTGAGTTTCGCGTCCTTTGGTCTGTAACGGTTTGCTATCCTTTTTGAAAGTAGCGTCAAAAACCCAATAAAAATCAACGATCACCACATCCTTATAAACGGCGAAAGTTTCCTTGGAACTGACAAGTTTGCGTTTGGAAAAAGTATCCCGAAAGAAATCATAAATACCTTTCTTGATGTTGATCCAGCCGATTTCGTGCCCTCTCGGATGAACAAAAGCCACTGTCTCACTCTGCTCCCAGATCTCATTTGCCAGGGAAACATCTTGAGCGTCGTTTATGGACTGAAGATATTTATCAACCATTAACCTCAGTTGAACGGGGTCGGATTTTTGAGAAAACGACTGAGTGCTGAAAACCAACATTGCTACAACAATTAAGATCACTTTCATAATTTTAAGAGTTCAACTCTTTTTTCGCGATTTCAATTAATTCGTTATTGCCTTCAAACGAAAGCGTTTCGCCGTCGCCAAAATACTTCGGCGGATAATTATGTCTTTTGTATGCGGGATACGCCTCGGTCCTGAGATGCGAGAGCATGTGATGCCCGGTGCGCACGCTTCT
>CADEEU010000328.1 GCA_902826385.1 uncultured Acidobacteriota bacterium
TCTTTTCTTCCTTTGCAAGATTTGCGATCTTTGCGTGAAGCTCTCTATAAGAGCCGACGGAGAATCTCACGCAAAGCTCGCGGAGAAGAAGGCGGAATCCTCGCCAACCTCGCGAGATTTATGTCAACGAACTTTAAGGACGGGACACTAGTCCACTATCGCTTCTATTCCCCACTTTGAGTGCGCCCGCTCAATAACCTTCATCTTTTCGGCGAAAGGAGCGTTAGGATTTTTTTTCAAGAAGTCGTTAACTTCATCGACGGCGCCTTTAAGCTGCTCCTGAATTCGCTTTTGCGTCGCGATGTCGTAACGATTTAGCACCCCGCCGCCCCCGCCGGTGCTCGCCTTCGTAACGTTTGCTTGATTAACTGTTTTGTTAACTGCCTGCTGGGCGGCGAGATTAGTTTGTTGATATGCAGCCGGAGAAACATTTTTCACTGGGTGGCCAGTTCGCGCTGCCGTTTTGTTAAACGCCGCCGGGCCGTAGTAGTGAGTTGCGTTAGCTGGGTATACCCCGCCGGGATTAGCTCTCACCGCTTGGCTTGTTTGTGCCGTCCCGCCGGTCTTGGAACGCGCTCCAACGGAACCTGCGCCGCCGCTGCCAGCGAAGAGACCTGCCCACGCGCCGGCGATCTCTACCCACTCAAGTACAGCCACAGATCTTTCCGCCCCGGAGCTGGTATCGTCGATAAAGGTATTGATCTCCTTCGCAACTACGGCCGCCAAGACGGCAGCCTGGACAAGAAGCCCTTGCGATACCGTAACATTGCCGCCCTTGAACAACTGTTCCGCTCTTTCCATGAGCTTGCGCGGCTTAGCCCAGATCGTAGAGAATGGAAAGCCGGCGAAACCACGACCACCCAAAAGGTTTTTTGCTCCCGTAATGCGGACATCCTCGCTCAACACTTGCTGTGCAAGCAATTTGCATTGCATCTCACCCGCCTCGATATTTCTACGGAGACGTTTGATCGTCTTCTCCAGTTCCGCCTTCAGGAAATTGCCATTGTCCACCCTCATTTCGTACCCAGTGCCGAGAACCCGGTTGCCGAGAAGATTCTCGCGCGTTAAATGCCCGTCTTTTGTTGGGATCTCATCACCGTCATTACCGAGCGAGAGATACAAGTACGGGGCCAACCGAAAACGGAGCGGCTGTTCGTCGATCCGCAGCCAGACACCTTTTTGAAGGAGTGTCTGTCGGATTTCGTTGAGGTATGCGGCCTCGTCAGGGTTTTTCGTGATTGGTCTCAAAGCTTCGGGCGTGAGGAGCTTCGTTGAACTCAGGTTCCATTTCTTCACCAGCACCGAATTACTAGCGGCGTTTCCATCCGCGTCAAGTACCGCTTGTAACTGCTCGATCTGAGCAGCGGTCATGATCCGGTGCACAAAGGGCAGCGCGGATGTCAGAAGAGCGCATGCATCCGCTTTCGGTGCACCAACTCCTCTTCGTACCCTAAAATTTGTATGAACGTTGCACATATGAAAATCTCCCTTCAGTCATAATGTTCGGAGATGAGGTAATACGATCCCGCCGATTACCTCACCGATTCCGCAAATCTCACATCTTTTCTCCTAAATAGCCCTTATTGCTGGATTCGGGATTTACTCGCCTAATCCCTGCACCGTGGTTTCATCACGTTCAGAAACACGTAATTGGCAACGTTGCGTCCGGCGGATTGGCCGGCGGTTTGGTCGAAGGTGAAATGGATGCCGCCGTAGACTCGGCTTCTTTCTTCTTCATCCGCCATGGCGTTAAAGCCGGCGTAGGAGCGCGTGGCGCCGCCCGCACCGTCCCAGGTGTGTTCGAACCGGATATCGTCACGCCCAAAAAGCAGCGCGAGAATGGTCGCCTGCGAGGTGCCGATTGCCGCGTGATTTCCGGCGTAGGTCGGATAGGGCGGATTTCCCAATAGCGGAAGCCAGTTCGGGTCGGGGGCGGTGTTCGGATTGTTGTCTTCGTCAGCCCGGCGAATAGCGGTAACGGGCCGCCACAGGCCGTGGGTGAATTTGCTTGTAAATGTAACGTGAAGTGCGTCGTGAAACGCGATATTCAGCAGCGCAAACAGTCGGGCGTTTTCCAAAGTCGACGTGTTGCGTTCGGTAGCGACGTTGCGGGCAACGTTATTCCAGACAAAAAACACTGTGGTCGGGGTGTTGACGTTGGCCCACAATTGGGCGATCTTCGTCTGATCGGCAGTGCGTATCGTGCTTGCGGCCGAACCCAATGCCTTGACTTCGTTAACGTCGGCGGCGTATTCGTCACTGGTTAACGCAGGCGGCGGATTCGGTGCGAATTGATTTGGCGCAAGAGCAAATGGCAGAACCGAAGGATAGTGAGTAAAACCTGCCGCGGCATTGGCGGGAGGCGTCGGCTGCCAGTTCCCCGGCGTCGCGGGCAGGACGTAAGGCGGCGGCGTAGCGCCCCAGCCGTCGTTCGCTCGGACCTGCAGCATGCGGGCGGCCGTCATTTGCCCGACACGCATTCCTTCCCACGCCCGATACCATGGAATACCCTCGATAGATATGGCCATTTCAGCGTCAAAAATCGTTTGCCGCGTTGGATACAAACCGACCAGGACATCGCGGGCAGCTTTGGCAGCCGCGGCTTCCTTCGATGCACGTCGGCCAGCGTGAACATCTATCAGATAAGACGTGTACGAACCGTCTATCGAATTGACGGCATCGAACATCGCCGCGTGCATCATTGCAAAGCTGCGGACCGGAAAGACGGTTGCCGGCTGTTGTCCCGGCGTGCGAATCGTCTCCTGCAACACCCGATTCCACTGCAAAATAACATTTTCGCCGGTCGGATTTGACATTGGCGTTTCCGGATCCTGCGCACGAATGTTACACAAGGCAAAAAGTACGATTGCGATTGTCAAAAAATAATTTGTAAGTGATTTGTCGTTCTTCATTTTTTTCTCCATTTATTACAGCCAAAATTCTCTATCTTCACGGCACGATAGGCATGCATATCCGGAAGACTTCGCTTACGCGGAGTCTTCCGACGCGGGCACGGCTTAAACGGTTCTAACTTCCCAATAGCAGATCGCGTAATAAACACCGTTATGTCCCCGAAATTCCATCGTGAATTCGGGCGATAACTTCGTTCCGTCACCCCAATAAAAATCAGGAGAGGACACAGCGACGGCTGCATCTTTGGGCGGGAATACATCGTCATCAAGCCCGGCACTTATTAGTCCCTTTATGTAATTTATGACGATAGGACCCACAATGCCCCAAACCGCTCCCCAGTCGATCGCAAGCGCGGCGACGCCTTGAGCCATTTTCTTCTCCTTCTCTTTCTTGAGCTCTGCCACTAGCTTGTCAAAAGCTTTTCGGACGAGATCGGTGAATCCGCCACTGTCCTTTTCTGTGAGCAAAAGAGTAGCGGTGCACGTTTTTGGAAATGGTCCGTCGCCCGGTACATCCATCGTCATAATGGTTTTCGGCGGGAAGGTCTTGACCTCCCCATCGTCAAAATGAGGGTAGACGCTGAATTCCGACAGTTTAACGGCCTTACCGGCCGCATCGACTCCAAGGCCGGCCATCGAAATTTCGTCGTTTCCGAACCTTTCGGCCGTCCCGCTGCCCGTTTCGTCAACGCATCTTACTCGTCCAAGCTGCAAAAGAATCTGTTGGTTACCCATAATAAATACTCCTTGTTACCTGTTTTAAGTCATCGTCGTCCGCCGTTTGTCCAGAGCTTGCTAACTATCTCGACGTGCATATGGCCCGTCTGCTAATATTGATAAACCGCGAACGTAGCAACGAAACTAAAAAAGCTCACCCCAGAAAGTCCTGTCAAATTGGCTA
>CADEEU010000329.1 GCA_902826385.1 uncultured Acidobacteriota bacterium
GTTCGATAAATTTTGCCGCTATCGTCGGCGAATCGGATGAGGGTTTCAGCACGACTGTGTTGCCCGTAACCACCGCGGCCATCGTCATGCCCGCCATGATCGCAAGCGGGAAATTCCATGGCGGAATGATCGCACCCGCGCCGAGCGGAATGTATTCAAGCCGATTGTCCTCGCCGGCAACTTTGGTGATCGGCTGGCGCTCGGACCAGCGAAGCATCTCGCGTCCGTAAAATTCCAGAAAATCTATCGCTTCTGCCGTGTCACCGTCGGCCTCGGCCCAGGTTTTCGATACCTCGTAAACCATCCACGCCGAGAACTCGTGCTTTCGCTCACGGAGTAGGGCAGCGATCTTGAAAAGATAATCAGCACGGTCGGCGGGCGAAACGTTCTTCCACGTCTTGAATGCGTGCGACGCCGCGTCGATTGCTTTGTCGACAAGCGATGTATCCTCATCGACCTCCGAAAAAACTCCGACTACTTCGGTCTTGTTCGCCGGGTTGTAGCTTTCGAATTTTGCCGCAAGCGTGATCTTCTCACCGGCAATTCTGATTTGATATTCGCGACCCAGCTCGCCTCTAACCTTCTCTAAAGCAACGGTCATAGCCGTGGCATTTTCAGGCTGAGAATAATCGGTAAACGGTTCGTTCTTAAATTCGTCCATCACTCGTTGTGTTTGCATCGTACTTTCGTGTTTTTAGCCTACAATCGAATGTAGGACTGTTCTCAAGCTATTACTGTCTTCCATCTCTAAACTACCAAGTCGCTTCAAGATCAAACTTTTTTCTACGGTGGTGACCACTGGTTTGATAACGGATGGTTTTAACAGTCCTGTCTCTCTCCAAAACGCAATCTCGATTTCATCCTGTCGGACTGGCTGGCGGATCTGGCTCGTAATAGCCATCAAAATCAAATCCGGCCGCGTAAGGTTGTAGGCAGTTGAGCTTATAACGACGGCCGGTCGCTGTTTCGTCGCACTCTGGTCCGTAAAAGGAAACGGGACTAGAACAATCTCGCCAAACCTAAAGCTCGTCATAGACTGAATCTTCGTCGTTATCCCAGACATTTTCAAATGACCTCTCCGACGCCCTCATTGCCGATACAGTTATTTTTCGATCTTCCTTTAACGTAAGGAAATCGACAAAATCTTCAACCTCAGCCTGACCTTGAGATGGCAAAGCTTTTATCTTCTCTATCAACGTTTCCGTTTGCATAAGTCTCTAACGATTATCTATATCTTTGTGCGTCCAGCTCCTGCAGTTCCCATTCGTCCAAAAGCTCCGGCATAACCGGCTCGCTCTCGTCCTGCCAGGCCAGCACGAATCGCGGCTCTTGGGTATCGCTTAGGTGTTTAACGTAACTTAAGATTAACTTCCACCCGGACAGCAGGTAAAGATTCAGCTCTCGGATCGAGCGGACTTCGGTAGTAAGTTTTGTATCTTCCATACTCATTCCCACTTTCCCGTTTTTTGCAGGCGCTTTATTTTTCGCTTCGCCATCTCGCGTTTCAAAATAGTCATGCGGTCAAGGAAAACTATTCCGTCGCAATGGTCTGTTTCGTGCAAAACACAGCGGGCCGCCAGACCCTCAAGGTCAAGTTCAAATTCCTTTCCGGCAACGTCAAGCGCCTTTACGATCACGCGCATGTCGCGACGCACCGTCTGATAAAGGCCCGGAAAAGAGAGGCAGCCTTCGTCGCCTGTTTGTTCGCCCTCGACGCGTATGATCTCAGGGTTTATGAAAGTCAGCTTGTCGGCTTTTCCTTCTTCGTCCGGCACATCCATCACAAAAAAACGCTGCGACAGCCCTACCTGCGGAGCGGCAAGACCGACCCCGCCGGCGGCGTACATCGTCTCAAACATGTCGTCAACAGTTCGGGCCAGATCGCTGCCAAAGTCGTCCCCCGAAACGGGCTTTCCAACAGTGAGCAGCACCGGTTCCGGATAATGCACGATCCTCAACAACGGCATGTCCGTTAGTTTACCGCAAACCTGTGATTTTTTGTACCTTAAACCTTGTAGTGAAAAACACGCCTACCGACACGCAGCCATATGGCAATTAGCGGGCGGCCTGGGCCCAAACGGCACACAGACACCCTCTTGCTTTCGTTGAAAAATGTCAGCCGTGTGGCGTCAAATCTTGCGGAGGCCCCGATGTCATCGGAGGTGAGGGCTTTTGACTGCAGAAATCTGCAGAATGCAACCGCGTCCTCATAATGTTTCCTGACATCCTGTGGGTTGAACGTCGGGGCAAAGTCAAAAAAAGCCTCTTGGAGCTGCTCGCCCAGCAATTTTGAGGTGGCCGGGATCATTTTTTCTACTTCTCTAAGCCGTTTCCAGATCAGCGAGTCAGAAAAGCGCTCAACCTCTTCCCGAGCGTACTCAGACAACTCGCCGATCTCGCCGTCGCTCAGACCTAGGTTCCGGCCTGTAGCAAGCGGCTCGGCGTTGAATTGCGTCCTAAACTCCCGATCGGTGTAAAGGCGTGCCAGGACGTTCTGTTGTTCAAGAAGGCTCACTGAAGTTTTCGGGTTTCGTCTCGACCTTGAGCAGGTCGGTTGTAGTTACAATTACGCTCGGCGTCTATTCGGTGCTTTTGCTCGTTGGAATTTTTTTGTCCACAGTCTGGGCAAAACATTTATTGGTTTTTATCAAGTGTCGGGCAGTTTCCAGTTCGTCTAAAAGCTCCCCAAAATCGGGAAACTTTTCATCTCGTTCCAGGACCGCCCCTTTTACATCACATCTTACGCAAATCTCTTCGAACACAGTCCAGATTTCGTCCTCCGTACGGTCGGAATGAGCGTCGATCAGCCGTCCGTCGTGCTTGTGCGAACCTACAAAATGGAGCTGGACAACTCTATCCAAAGGCAGTCTGTCGAGAAATGCCCGCCAGTCGTAACCGTTATTCTGCGAGTTGATGTAAAGGTTCGTCGCATCCAACAGCAGTCCGCAATCGGTCTCTTCCAGCAAATTGGAGATAAATTCCGGCTCGGTCATTTGTGACGAAGGAAATGTAATGTTGTAGGTTATGTTCTCTAAAATAAGCGGGACCGCGATCCGTTTCTTGACCTTCTCAATATTCCTAACAAAAACGCTTAAGGCCTCGTCCGTGTAAGGGACCGGTGCAAGATGTCCGATCTTGATCCCGTTCGATCCGGTAAAACAGATATGATCGCTGAACCACGGCGGACGCACACGCTCAATCAGGGCCGCTAATTTGTCGAGATATGCGTCGTCGACGCCTTCCGCACTGCCTAAAGAAAGATCGAGTGAGTGCGGAACGAGCGCGAATGTGTCACGCAGAAGGTCTAGCTCCTCGAGTTTCCTTGGAGCTGCATCCAGATAGTGGTCGGACGTTATCTCGAGAAAATCTATCTTCCGCCGATTAAGAAAAATATCCGGCCGAAGCGGCTCTCGAAAACCTAATCCGACGCCAAGATTTGGAAGTTCCCTTATCATCCTACCCGCCGCATCCACCGCCACCGCAGCCTCCGCCGCATCCACTGCCGCAAGAACTTCCGCCTCCATCGGATCCCGAGGAACAACTGCTGCCGCATGCTGACCCCGAACCGCAGCCGCTTGAGCCGCTCGCTGTCTGCTGACGCTCGGCTTTTTCAAACGCGGTGTTGTAGTTGCCGTAAGCTGTCCCGGCCAGAATGCCGCCGCCGAATACGCCAACCGAAAGAAGTATCGGATCGACGCTTGCAAACGCGGCCGTGTTCGTCGCCTGATAGCCGTCCAGCTCGTCAGGTCTTTTTGATGACGCCGATTTAATCCCTTCAAAAGCAATCTTAAGCCAGTCGACATATCG
>CADEEU010000330.1 GCA_902826385.1 uncultured Acidobacteriota bacterium
GCACCGGGGTCGATGATCAGATCGAAAACGACCAATAGAAAAGTCGAGCAGATGATTCGCTTCACGCGCGACGCAAACAAGCTCCGCGCCGCCGCGTACGCACACAACATCAACGGCGTCCATGCAAACGCGACCGTCCACGGTACATAGCCGAAAAGCTTGTATCCGAGATGTTCTGAATATCCGAAATGCCCGTAAGGAAAGCCCGTGATCAGCGCAAATGTCTCGATCGAAAGTGCGTAAACGCCGAGTATCCCGACCAGCTTCGCACCGTCCGACCAGCCCAACCACATCTTCAACGCCCAGAACGACGGCACTGCGAACAGCAGCACATTTACCGAAGATAGGACGTACGACCACCGCGGCATCTCGACGTTGGCCATAAAGAACGCCCCGACCGCCAGGAAGGCCAGCGTAAATGCGGTGAAAATTACCAGTTTGTTGTTCTTCAACATCGTTACGCTATACTCGATCTATGCCGAACGCGCGTTTTTTACTAAAGGTCAGCCGTCCGCGCTTTTGGCTTTACATCTTCGGCCCATACCTCGTCGGCCTGGTCGCGGGAGCCGCATCGAGAATGGATTTCACAAGCATCGCGGTTGCCGCTTTTGCGATCTACTTCCTTTTTCCCGCAAACCTTTTGATCTACGGCGTTAACGATATTTTCGACTTTGAAACGGATAAACTCAATCCGAAGAAGCAGGAATATGAAACGCTGGTTCATCCGAAAGATTGCGGCGGACTGGTTTTGGTCATTCTGCTGCTGAACATGCCGTTTGTCATCGCCGCGTTTTTCATGAACTCAACCGCCCTGTTCGCGATGGCGTGTTTTCTGTTGTTTTCGGTCTTCTATTCGGCCTGGCCGATCCGGGCGAAAGCGATACCGATCATCGATTCGATGTTCAACGTGCTCTATGTTTTTCCCGGCATTTTTGCTTATGCCGTTATTTCGGGAGAATTTCCGCCCATCCTGTCCGTCGTCGCCGCTTTCCTCTGGACCATGGCGATGCACGCTTATTCCGCGATCCCCGATATCAAAGCCGACACCGAAGCGGGCGTCGAAACAATCGCCACGTTCTTAGGCGAAAACCGAACGCTCTTCTTCTGCGCCGCGTGCTATCTCGGCTCGGCAATGCTCGCTTTGCCATTCCTCTGCGGCTCCGCGGGCGTGCTCAGAATGGTCAATCTGCCCCTGATGGCAATCTCGATCTGCGCCAAAAGCGAGCAGAGCGTTTTTGGCGTTTATAAGTACTTTCCCGTTATCAACTCAGCCGCCGGTTTTATCCTCTTCTGGCTGGTCGCACTACAAAAAACATTTCAGCCGTAACTGCTTTCTCCTTCTTCTTTCCTCTCCTTCCTCTTTCTCTGCGGTTAGCTTTCTTTGTTCCGCAAAGGTTTTGAGTGTTGAAGAATCAGACTGACCACAGATTAAGAAAAACAGGAAGAATAAGAAGAAAGGAAACTCGAATATCAAATTGAATTCAGCGGTTCAGCCGAAGTGATTCCGTGCACGCGCTTGTAAACCAACTCGGCCGAGATTAAACAAATCTGTGTCCCGATGCCCGGATTTACGCCCGCCCCGACGTAGTACAGTCCTTTAACTTTCTTCGAAACGTTGTTCGGCCGAAAGATCGCCGTTTGCCAGATCGTATGAGCCAAACCCAAAGCCGAGCCCTTGAACGCGTTATAATCGGCCGCAAAATTGTCCACGGTGTACAGTCGTTTGTACACGATCTTTTCCCGTAAACCAGGCAGGTTCATCTCGCGTTCCATTAGCGCGAGAACCCTATCGGAATAGGTCTCTTTCTCGTCCTCCGTCATCTTCAAATCGGAAGCGATCGGTACGAGCACGAACAAATTCTCTTTGCCATCCGGTGCGACCCACGCGTCACTTACCGAAGGAGCGCAAACGTACAGCGACGGCTCATCCGGCAGACACGGATCTTTATAAATATCATCGAAATTCTTTCGCCAGTCTTCACTAAACAGAAGATTGTGATGCGTTAAGTTTGGCAGCTTTTCATTCACGCCTAAATACATTATGAATGCCGACGGAGCCATCACGCGTTTGTCCCAATATTTCTGCGGATGCGTACGCCACTTTTCAGCCAGCAATTTCGTCTCGGTGAACCAGATGTCGGCGTTCGAAATAACGATGTCTGCTTCGACGATCTCTCCGTCCGCGAGACAAACGCCTGTTGTCACGCCGTTTTCCACTATAATCTCTGCGACCGGCGAATCGGTCCGCAACACGGCACCATTCTTCTCACAGACGCGAGCCAACGCGTTTATCAACTCGTAAAACCCGCCACGCGGATAGAACACGCCCTGGTTGAAATCCATATGCGACATCAGGTTGTACAACGCCGGCGCGTCGTAGGGCGAGGTGCCCAGAAACACCATCGTGTATTCCATCACCTGCTGCAGCTTTCGCGATTTAAAGAAACGCGACACAAACGAATGCATCTTCGAAAAAACCGAAAGCTTTTGCCCCTCGGTCATCACGCGTCGATTAAAAAAATCGAAGATCGTATCGTAATTTTTGTACATGAAATGCTGCGTCGCGATGCCATATTGGTATTCGGACTGCTTCAAATAGGCACGCAGCCTTTTGGCCGAACCGGGCTCGATCGCCTCGAATGTGGCCGAGTCAATCTCGATGTCTGAATTTATATCCAGCGGTTCCGGGTCGTTGTTAAAGAAAATGCGGTAGGAAGGAGATAGTCGAACAAGATCGAGATGATCCGAAACCCTTTCGCCTACAAGGTTGAAATAATGCTCAAACAGGTCCGGTGCAAGATACCACGACGGCCCCATATCAAAACGAAAACCGTCAGCCTCGAAAACATTCGCACGCCCGCCAAGCGTCGCGTTTTTTTCGAGCACCGTAACGTCGTAACCTTTTTTCGCGAACAGCCCCGCCGTGCCAAGACCGCCGATTCCGGCACCTATAATTACGAGTCTTTTGCTCATTCTGCAGTCGCCCAACGGCGACACATATTAAAGCCCAGGGTGAAGGCCAGTAGGCCGAAACCCTGGGTTTGCGATGGACCGCTCCGGCTCCCTGAAGGGGAGCAACTTCGCAATCTAGGACAATGCGTCCCTTCAGGGACGAAGGTTGACTTTCGATTTGCCCAGGGTTTAGTTCGAAGACTCGCCTCACCCTGCGCTTTAATATTTATCGTCGTTGGCGATGGAAACCACTTGCTTATTCGTAGACCCCGGCAAGGGCCTTTAATGATAGATAGAATTTCTGCTGTCGATTCGTCCGCACGCGGCCCGCATAAACATTATAGTTCGCCCGCTCGATCTCGCCCAAGATGGCTTTGTACAACACATAGGCGACGCGAACGGCCAGCCGGCCACGCCAGTGCAGCAGCTTAATGCCGGGTAAGGCTTCGCGATAAACCTGGCGGTTGCGTTCGATCTGAAATTTCATGAATTTCACAAACCGCTCATCGCGCGTCTGCGAAGAAATGTCGTTAACCGACAGCCCAAACCGCTCCAGTTCGTCTTCCGGCATGTAAACGCGATGCAGGTCTTCGTAATCTTCGCGAATGTCACGCAAAAAGTTGGTCAACTGAAACGCGTATCCGAGTTTCTTCGCATACTCAAACGCCGCATCGCTCGAATAACCCACAACCCGCGTCACCATCAACCCGATCACGCCCGCCGAGCCGTACATGTAATCTTCCAACTCATTGTAGTTTGCATAACTATACTTTTCCTCATCCTGAAACATAGAACGCAGAAAAGCCTCGCAATCTTCGGCCGGGATTTTGTATTTCTGGAAATT
>CADEEU010000331.1 GCA_902826385.1 uncultured Acidobacteriota bacterium
AAACGCGTCACGAACATGGAGGCCGACGATTTGCGACGGCAGTTTTCCCAACCCCATTGCGGCGGCCGGATTGATATCCTGAATAACATCGTGTCGGTCGAGAATCAGAACGCCGTCGATAATACTTTTGAAAACCGTTTCGTACGCGATGGGGTTGCTGCCCAGAAACTTATGACGAAACATTGCGTACGCCATTATCGAGAAAAATATCGGAAAGCTTTGTGGGCTGTATTTGCCGATCACGCCCAAAACACCAAGTACACTTACCGAGATCGGCAGGCAAATCGAAACAAGCAGGAAAAGGATTTGGCGTCGATGATGTCGCGAGGCCCGGCTGAACTCCGACACTATCGTATGAATACAGATAACAAGCAGGCCATACGAGTATGGCAGATGGACGAACCAAAAATACGAACCGTACTCGAGTTCAAGCCGCAGTCCGGGCTCAAAACTCACTGTACGGAAAAAAAGATGGTGCCACGAGTTAGTGATCACCATCAGCCACGAAAAAAGCGGCAAAGGAAGCAGCCATCCGGCATGCTTGCCGATCAACTCGCGGCCGCAGTACCGCCGTATAAAAACATACAGTACGCCCGGTAAGATGGTGATACCAAAATATCTTAGGATCTCAGCCGCCCATTGCCATTCGAACGTACTGCTCGATACCGCGAGTATCTCGCCCAGCATCCACGGAACGGCCGTAATGCAAGCGGCGGCAAACGCACGGTTTCCGCGCGTCTGTGTGTTTCGCCACGCGTGGAAGCTTATTGCCGCCGAAACCACGATGGCTACCAATACATAAAGTACTGTGAACTGAAAAGGCATCAACTGGCGGGGACTGCAACTGATGAAAGATTCAGAAGTTCGTTTGGAATAAGGCAAATGCGAGGAATTGCATCTGCTCTAATAATGATAACTTGTCCCGGCTGCCGGATTCAAGGTTTTTCTGCTTACACAAACCAGCTCGAAGGCGGTCGCAACTGTAAGATTATAAATGATTTCAGCGTTCTACTGACGTTTTTTGCATACGGTCCGATAAGGTGCTATAAAATTCTTTCCAGTTTGTTCATAAATACGGAGTTTGTTGCCCGATTCTACGAACGGGCCAAACGACGAAAGCGTTTCCGAACGCAGCTTGTTCACCCAAAATTTACGTTTTTCCCGGAGGACCATCTAATGAAAGCCATTCCGATTCGAGTTTTGATGATCGGCCTTTTGCTTGCAACGCCGATCTTTACGCTGCTGGCACAGGACCCTATTCCTATGGAGACACCGCCCGCCGGTATGCCGCGGCCCGGTATGACGCCGCCGACAACGGACCCGCAGCCGTATGACAAGGTCATCACGAAGGACGCCAAATCGAAAGACGGCATCTTTAAGGTCCATCGCGTCAAGGACAAGTATTATTACGAAATACCGAAAAGCCAGATCGGAAAGGAATTCCTTTGGGTTACGCAGATCGCCAAAACGACGCTGGGTGTTGGATATGGCGGGCAAGCTCTCGGGCGGCGGGTAGTGCGTTGGGAGCTGAACGACACCAAAGTAATGCTGCGAAACGTCAATTATGGAGTTGTGGCCGATTCGAAGCTGCCGATTGCCGAAGCTGTCCGCAACGCCAACAGCGACACGATACTGATGTCGTTCCCGGTCGCCGCCTGGGGACCGAACAATGAGACGGCTGTGATCGAGGTCGGCAGGCTGTTTACGACAGATCTTTTCGAATTCAGCGCCCGTCAACGCCTTAATGCGACGACGATGGACGCGACCCGTTCATACATCGACCGCGTTTCGCCGTATCCCGAGAACATCGAGGCCGAGGCGACGCACACTTACAACCGCATCGCCACTCCGCTGGGTGCTCCGACAGCACCGCCGAATCCGTTTACGGGTGCGGGAATGAGCCCCGGAAGTGCAACGGTCGTACTTCACCACAGCATGGTCAAACTGCCTGATAACCCGATGATGCCGCGGCTGTTCGACGAGCGGGTCGGCTATTTTTCTATCGCACAAATGGACTACGGCCGCACGGAGCATCGTGCGCAGGAACGCCGTTACATCACCCGCTGGCGGCTGGAAAAGAAAGACCCGAATGCCGCGATGTCCGAACCGGTCAAGCCGATCGTTTACTACATCGACCGCGCGACGCCGGCGTGGCTCATTCCGTACACAAAACGCGGCGTAGAAAAATGGCAAAAAGCGTTCGAGGCCGCGGGCTTTAAGAACGCGATCATCGCAAAAATGCAGCCTTCGCCGCAGGAAGATCCGGAGTTCAGCCCGGAAGACGCTCGTTACTCTGTCATCCGCTGGCTGCCGTCTACGATCGAGAACGCTTCGGGCCCGCACATCAACGACCCGCGCACCGGTGAGATCCTTGAGTCGGACATTCAGATGTATCACAACATCATGAACCTTCAGCGTTCGTGGTATTTTCTGCAGGCCGGGCCGCTCGATCCGCGCGTGCACAAGCTGCCGATGCCGGACGATGTCATGGGAACGCTGGTCGAATACGTCGTCGCACACGAAGTCGGACACACGCTCGGTTTTCAGCACAACATGAAGGCCAGCTCGACCTATCCGCAGGACAAGGTCCGCGACCGCGAATGGGTCAAGAAAATGGGACACACGCCGACGTTGATGGACTATTCGCGGTTCAATTACGTCGCACAGCCCGAAGACAAGATCGATGTCGCCGATCTGGTTCCGGGCATCGGGCCGTATGACGTTTGGGCGACCGCGTGGGGCTACAAACCGATCCCGGCCGCCAAAAGTTCCGACGCCGAGCTTGCGACGCTCGACGAATGGGCACGCGAGCAGGACAAGACGCCGTGGCTGCGTTTCTCGACTGCCTCGTCGGGCGGCAGCGATCCGGGCGAGTTGACCGAAGCCGTCGGCGATGCCGATGCGGTTAGATCGACAACGCTTGGGATAGCAAATCTCAAACGCGTTTCGAAGCTGCTGGTACCCGCGACTACCAACGAAAAAGGCATGCCGTACAGCGATCTGAGCGAGCTTTACGGCCGCATGCTCGGTCAATGGACGCTTGAGCTGAACCACGTCGCGGCTGTCGTCGGCGGTTTCGATTCGCAGCAGAAACACGTTGGTCAGAACGGCGTCAGGTTTATGCTTATCCCTAAAGCGCGGCAAAGCGAAGCGGTCAGGTTTTTGAACGAGAACGCTTTTGCGACGCCGGCGTGGGCGATCGATAAGGATATCCTGCGAAGGATCGAACCGATCGGTGCCCTGAACCGCGTTCGCAATGCGCAGAACAGCGTGCTGAACAATCTTTTGTCCAGTTCGCGGTTTGCTCGTATGGTAGAACAGCAGGCCCTGGACGGCGACGCGGCGTATCATCCGGCCGACTTTCTCGCCGATGTCCGCAACGGCGTCTGGAGCGAGCTTAACTCTCCGGCCGTTACCGTCGATGCGTATCGCCGCAACCTTCAGCGTGCGTATCTGGACATCGCCAACAACAAGATAAGCGGTGCGGCACAAACGCTTCCACAAGGGCTGCCCGCGTCGTTTGCCGCGATGTTTATGACCAGCGGCGACGAACGAGCATTCTATCGTGCCGAGCTGCGCGAGATCAGCTCCGCCGCACAGTCAGCACTGGCGAAAACGTCGGACCGCACAACCAAAGTCCATCTCGAAGCCGTCCGCGATCACATAACCAAGATCCTCGACCCCGACCAGGCCGCCGCGTCAGGCACTCGTGCAAACGCCTTCGCCATGGAAATGCTCGAGCTTTATCTAAACCCAACCTCCTGCTG
>CADEEU010000332.1 GCA_902826385.1 uncultured Acidobacteriota bacterium
GACGAAGGAGTTCACCTTTGGGACGATGCAATTCTCGGGCACCGGCGTCTTTCGATCCTCGATTTGAGCGCGGCCGGTCATCAACCGATGCTCTCGCCGGATGGTCAGGTGGGCGTTGTATTTAACGGTGCGATCTACAATTTTCTTTTGCTCCGGCGTGAACTTGAAAAATCAGGGTACGAGTTTAAAAGCAGCAGCGACACGGAAGTTTTGGTGCATGGCTACGACGCGTGGGGCATCGACGGACTGCTGCAAAAGATCGAGGGAATGTTCGCCGTTGCCCTGTGGGACAGCCGCCAAAAAAAGCTATTTCTCTTCCGCGACCGACTAGGCGTAAAGCCGCTGATGTACGTAATCAAGAATGGCGAACTGGCCTTCGCGTCGAACGCCCGTGCTTTGCGTGCGGCCGGATTTTGTGAAGAACTGAACGACCAAGGCGTGGCAGAGTACTTCGAATTCGGATTCCTCACGGACGACCGCTCCATCTATAAGAACTTAAAAAAAGTTCCCGCCGCTGGCTTGCTGGAATGGCACGGAGGCAACATCCGCGAGCGAAAATATTGGAATTTAGCGAGCAAAATAAAGGACCAGATCGATTTCAACGATGCTGTCGAAGAAACCGAAAAGCTGTTTCTCGCGGCGGTCGAAAAACGCCTGCAGGCCGACGTGCCGATCGGGGCATTGTTAAGCGGCGGCATTGATTCCAGTCTCGTCTGCTGGGCGGTTGCAAAGCTTGACGCCGATGTGACCGCGTACACAGTCGGAGTGCCGGGCGACGAATGGGACGAAAGCCTTGCGGCCGCGAAAACCGCGAAAAAGATCGGCATCGCTCACAAGATACTGGAAATGTCTGGCGACACGCCACTCAAGCTCGAAGAGTTGACGGCGGCATTCGGTGAGCCGTTCGCGTGTGCATCCTCTCTTGGTTTGCTCGACATTTCTCGTACGGTCGCCCGTGACGCAACCGTACTTCTGACTGGCGACGGCGGCGATGACATTTTTCTTGGGTATCCGGAACATCTTCATTTCTGGGCCGCCGAAAAGCTGGCGGAAAAAACGCCGGCCGCACTCAACGGACTCCTGCAAAAAACCGCGGCCGCAATGCCTAAAGTCGGCATACTGAAACGCGCCAATTCGTTTCTGAATTATTCTTTCGGAGGTCTGGGAGCCGTAACCCGTGTACGCGACGGTTTGCCTGTTTATCAGAAACACTCGCTGCTTGGCGAACGATTGAAAAATGTTAGGCTCTATCATCGTGAAATTCCGCTTACATCAGGCGAAAATTTGCTTGCGGACTTTCTTGCATACGATCGTCGGACAAGATTTATCGGCGAGTATTTGCCCAAAGTCGACGGGGCCACAATGTATCACTCGCTAGAAGCACGGTCGCCGTTTCTGGACACAAAGCTGTGGGAATTCGCCGCCACGCTGCCGTTTTCTTTAAGAATGCGGAACAGAACGCTGAAGGCCGTTTTGCGTGAGATTGCCCGACGACATCTCGGCGAAGAAGTTGCTCTCGGAAAGAAAAAGGGATTCGGCGTGCCGGTCCAACGCTGGCTGACGGGCAAGTGGAAAAACGATTTTGAAAGAATGATGCAGGATTCGGAACTGGACAAGGCCGGGTGGATAAAAAGCAAAAACGTCCTAAACCTTTTTAACGAAGCTAAGAAACAAAACTGGGCCCCGCGGCAATTGTGGTTCATTTTGGTCTTTGAAGCATGGCTTCGATCTGAGAACAGATGAGCACGTCAAAACCCATAAAAGTTTTGATCGTCGCCCCTGTC
Source organism: uncultured Acidobacteriota bacterium (assembly GCA_902826385.1). Taxonomy (GTDB): domain Bacteria; phylum Acidobacteriota; class Blastocatellia; order Pyrinomonadales; family Pyrinomonadaceae; genus OLB17. The sequence continues at coordinate 1,785 of CADEEU010000332.1, forward strand.
CCGCCGCTTATCGGCGGCCAGACCGTTCAGGCTCAAAGGCTCATTGAAAAATTCCGTGATGAACCCGACATAGAAGTCAATCTTCAGCCGATCAATCCGACTTTTTTCCCCATTCTGCAAAAGATCAAATACGTGCGCACCGCACTTACGAGTACCAGGTTTATATTCGACCTGTTGACAAAAATTCCACGGTACGATGTCATCCATATTTTTTCGGCATCCTATTTTTCGTTTCTCCTGTCGCCGGTCCCGGCACTTGTCATAGCAAAACTTTTTGGAAAGAAGACGCTGCTCAATTATCGAAGCGGTGAAGCCGACGACCACTTGACTCGCTCTCCACGTACAGTCAAATTGATCCGCCGCTTTGACCGTATCATCGTGCCTTCTGGTTATCTTGTGGATGTTTTCGCAAAGTTCGGGTTAAAGGCAGAAACGATATTCAACTTTGTCGATACCGACAAGTACTTGTTTCGCCGTCGCGATCCTCTAAGACCGAACTTTTTGTCCAATCGCAATTTCGAGAAGCTCTACAACGTCGGCTGCGTTTTGAATGCTTTTGCTGAAATTCAGAAAGTACATAAAGACGCGACTTTGACTGTCGCAGGTGACGGACACGAGCGCGAAAAGCTCGAAAATCTGGCGAAAGATATGAGGCTTGAAAACGTAAGATTCATCGGCCGCGTTTCACCGGATAAAATGCCTGATCTTCTGAACGAGGCCGACATTTACTTAAACACGCCCAACATCGACAACATGCCGAACTCGATCATCGAAGCATTTGCCGCAGGAACTCCCGTGGTAACTACCGATGCTGGCGGAATTCCCTACATTTGCAAAAATGAGAAAACCGCGTTGCTTGCGAAAACAGGCGATTGCAAAGAGGTCGCTCGTTGTGCTTTGAGGCTGCTCGAAGATCAGCATTTAGCAAGCAACATCATCGCGGCCGCTCACGGCGAGTGCGAGAAATATTCATGGGAGAGCGTTCGCGGGGACTGGATAAAAACCTATCGCGAACTTGCCGAATGACCGACAAAAAACGCCTTCGCGTAATCATCTTGAGCCACGGCGGTGCCGAAGCCTTGCTGGAACTCCTTTCCAAATCCGGCAGGATCGATATCGTCGGCGTGTTTGTCGAAACCGCCCTCGAACCGAAGCGCACTGCAAAGGAAAAGATCGCACGCTCGATAAAATACGACGGATTTTTCAGGACGGCGAAAAAGTTTAGCCGAAAAATTATCGGCAAAACGGAGCCCGGTAATTCCTACACATCAGTTCAGAATGATCTGGAACAATGCTGCGCAAACTTAAAACTTCCGTTCCACAGGGTCGAGAATTATCACGCAGCCAGCACGATAGAACGCATAAAAAATACGAGCGCCGACCTCGGCATCCTTTACGGTACAAACATAATCAAGGAACCGGTTTTCTCAATTCCACGTTTAGGCTCAATAAATATTCACCAGGGGCTGGCCCCATATTATCGCGGCGGTCCGACCGTCTTTTCGGAGCTTTTCAATGGCGAAAAAGAGGTAGGCATTACCGTGCATTTTGTCGCCCCGCAGGTCGACACCGGCGACATCGTGCTTCAGAAAACCGTTCCGCTGCAGTATGACTTTGCCAAATTTGGAACCGACTTCGAGCCGTTCATGGAAACATTTCGCGCTTCCCTAAAAGCGCCTTCAGCAAAACTTCTGGCAGAAGCCGTCGATCTGATCGCCGCAAACCGCGAAACGCGGATCCGCCAAGACATATCGCTGGGCAAGCGCTATCGGCTCCCGGTCAAAACCGAAAAAGACGAGCTTGTACGGCGCCTAAAAACCCGGTTCGAAGTGTGAACGATGGTCCGGATACACATCCGTTTTTTTAAGTTGTCGATTGGACTCTACCACTCTTGCGCCGCGCCGCACGTGCCGGTCTACCCGGCGCACGCGGCGCAAAAATCGGCGTTTTTGCCGTTTTCGTCGTGAACGGGCAATTCGAAG
>CADEEU010000333.1 GCA_902826385.1 uncultured Acidobacteriota bacterium
CGAAGGCGTACGCGGTCTTTCTCCTTTCGCAGCAGATCCCGCATGTACTCACTGCTGCTGCCGTAATCGCCTTCAGCCTTAGCAAAAGTAGATATATTGTTGGGTTTGATACAACGAAGTTGTGTTTTACAGAATCAGCAAATATGTGAAAATGTTTTTTCAGAAAATATTGATCGGCTTCGCGGCTGGAATTTCGACATTTTTGCTTGGCTTGTCCGCTTACGGCATTTTAATTCTTTTTGCCCCTATCTCGAGCGTAGCTGAATTACCGACAGATCGAATATCAATTAACGGCTGCAGTCTCAGTGGTCACTCAGATCAATTACTCAATAAGCCACTCGTAGTTGATGCACTGCTTTTTCGAAACTACGAGGGAATAGCTGTTTATCCGAAAGAAGGAATGGATTGCGGCAAATCTGATCCTCCACATGGATATCTTTCGTCTGATTTCGAGCCAGGTATTTACACGGTACTTGATATGAGCGGGTATGTAAGTGCAAATTCTGACCTTGAATATCTCTTCTCAACCAGTAAGAAAGAGTCAGAGATAGAAGTTCAAATTGAGGGAATTTTATTGCGATGTCCGTCTAAAGATTTTCCGCTCCGCTACAAGCTTGTTCCTACGAGTATAAAACTAAGGTCTCCTTGGCGGCAGTTTACGCCAAAAGGCGCAGCTTAGTTTGCGATTATAGTACGATCAATGATCGAGTCGTAACTTTGGCAATTCTTGCCTTATTTATTTCAAACCCAATCCCCGTCGCGTCGGGTGCGGTGATCGTTCCTTCAGCCGACACCTCGACCGCCGGTTCGATGATGTCTTCGTGCCAGTATCGTTTGCTGGCCGAGACATCGCCGGGCATTGTGTAGCCGGCGAGGGTCGCGATGGCGATGTTGTGGGCACGGCCGATGCCGCTTTCGAGCATGCCGCCGCACCAAACGGGAATGCCGGCTTCGCGACATACCTTTTCGACGAGTTTCGATTGCGTATGACCGCCGACGCGGCCGTTTTTGAGGTTGATGATCTTACCCGATTTAAGTTCGATCGCCTTGCGGGCATCTTCGGGCGACTTAATCGGCTCGTCGAGGCAGATCGGCGTTTTAATTTGTGCCTGCAGCTTTGCGTGGTCGACAATATCGTCGTGCGGCAAAGGCTGTTCGAGCATCATCAGGTCGAATTCGTCGAGGCTTTTCAGCTTGTCGATATCGTCGAGCGTGTACGCCGAGTTCGCATCGCCCATCAGCAAAATTTCGCCGAACTCTTTTCGAACGGCTTTGATAACGTCATAATCCCAACGCGGAGAAATCTTGATCTTGATCCGTTTATAACCGGCCTCGACCTCGACTCGGACCTTTTCCAAAAGCTCGTCGATCGAATCCTGGATGCCGATTGACACGCCGCACTCGATTGTCCGGTTCACACCGCCGAGGTGCTTCCAAAGCGGAACGCCGAGTTTCTTCGCTTCCAAATCCCAACACGCGGTTTCGATACCGGCCTTCGCCATCCGATGTCCGCGGACCCATTTCATTAGCTCCCAAACGTCTGCGGCGGAATCATATTCACGCCCGACGACCATCGGAGCCAAAATTTTCTCCGCCGTCACCCACGCCGAATCGGTCCACTCGTCCGAATAACCTGGCACTTCGCCACAGGTGACCTCGCCCCAACCGTCGGCACCGTCGGCATCCTCCACACGGACGAGTATGATGCGACGTTCGTACGTGCGGCCAAAGCTGGTTTCAAAAAAATGGACGAGCGGGAGGTTTATCTCAATTAGTTCGATTGATTTAATGATGGGCATAACGGCAAAACAACAAGGTTAGTTATTGTGGCCGCGAAATGCAAAAAGTGTCGGGAATCTTCTGGTTCTTATTCGAGCACCTCGAACTGGACGAATTGATTTACAGTCCTGCGTTTTTCTTTCGCCAGGTTGTCGGTGACGATGATCTGCATTACATACTCGCCCGGAGCCATTTTCTCCGCCAAAGAAATCGACGCCGCGTGGTTGAACGAGCCGTTTTCACCTCCGGATGTCGAAGCGATCGGCTGTGGCGATCCCTCGAATATCGGTTTGCCGTCAAGGTATAGCTTCACCTGCGATGTGAGGCTGGCGGGCTGACCCGGAGCACTCTTGGCGTTGTAAATAGAAAAGCCGTAGTTCAACACGGAGCCGCGCCTGAACCGGCGAACCGATGTATCGTTCAGCGGATTGCCTTCATTGTCATTTGTTCCCAACGCGGTGCCGGCAGTGTTTCGTTTTTGCCACGCAGCGACCGAAATATTCTCGAGCACGATGCCCGAAAGCGTGAGCCGTTTTTTCTTAAGATTCGGAACCTCTACAAATTGACTTGCGGAACCGATCTTATCCGTCGCATGGTCGCGCAGGGCAACACGCAACTGATATGCTCCCGGTTTTTTCATCGGGAACGAAAAATCGTAGACGAAGCCCTTTTCAAGGGCGGCCGCAAAGGTTTCCTTCTTTAGGACTGCGGTAAACGTTTTGGAGACCTGATCCACTGCCGTGCCATTATTCCCAAAGCCAACCGCGATCAAATCGAATACGGCCTTCTTGCTGCCGTCCGGTTCGTCGGTAAATGTCAGGTCTTTTGCCGAAATATGGAGCATCGAACGCACGAACGGCCCCTGGTTCGATGTGCCGAACAAGGCGTTCAGCCTTAGTGGAATTGCGTTCATCGCAAATGGCGAGGTCAGAGCATTCACTAGTTTTTGGTTACCGGTTTCGGTCGACGATTTGCGAATGTTTTCGTCCGCAATACCGAAAAAGCCGCTCCTGTAGCGAACCCGTGTTCCGGGTCGCGTGACGCGAACGTCCAGCCGGTTGAATCGCCTGAGCTTCGGGTCGAAAGTCGAATCATCCGGTTCGTAGCCGATCAGGTAATAACTTTGGTCGTCCAGAATCTTTCGAATGCCGCCGGACAGGTCGTTGTTGTTCACTATCGAAATACCGCCCGTTTCGCGGGCCAGATAACGAAGTCCGTCCTGCGTGTCCTGCAGCTCGTTTCGGCGGTCGGTTTCTGCCTGACGGATGTCTTCCATCGAACGGCCGCTGGTATCGTCCGCGGCAGTCAGGCCGGTGTACTGCAATCCGCGCGCGTCCATCGTATAAACAACGACCGAGGCGCGGTTCGCCTGGTCGACCAGCCGCCGAAGCGAGTCCAAAACCCGACTGGCTTCAATGCCGCCGCTCGCATTGAGGTTGAACATTTTGAAACCGTCCGACAGCAGCATCACGGATTTTCGACCGGGCAGCTCCGACATTCCGCGAACTACGAAGTTGATAGCCCCAAGCGTTCCGGTAGCAAAAATGCTTTTTCTAAAATCGCTGAACTCGCGCTCGATGCCTTCCTGCGTTCTTTCGCCCGGCTCAGGCTCGCGCTCTTCTTCGCCCGCGTCTATGCGAGCCTCAAGCGGTGCAAAGGCCCCGATCCCACCAGCACCGCTTGGATTCCACTTTACATTTTCAATCGCCGCGTAAAGCTGACGCCGGTCCGTGGTAAATTGTTGTAAAGCCCCGATTCCCGCACCCGTGCGAATGATCGCTACCAGATCGCCATCCTGCATCTGCTCGTCGACAAATTTTTTCAACGCTCGCCGGACATAGTACGTACTCTCGAAAGAAAGCGTCAGGTCATCGACAACAAGCGCGATTGTCCGTCGCACGTTTTCCGGCTTTACCGGTCCCGAAGGCGGCAGCGGCAAAGGGCGGCCCTTATCGTCCTTCGGCCTTTCGGCGGTC
>CADEEU010000334.1 GCA_902826385.1 uncultured Acidobacteriota bacterium
TTCGACGGGTTGCGCACCGCGCTTCACCGCCTCATGAAACGCATGATCGGCATCCTCAACCTGAAACGCGATATCGTGCACGCCGTCGCCATGCTGCTTGATATGCTCTGCACCCGGATGCTCAGGCGAAAGCGGCGTGGTCAAAATAAAATTGACCCGGTTCTGCCGCAACAGATAACTAGTCACCTCGCGGTTACCCGTCTCCAGCCCCATATACCCGGCCCGCGAAAACCCAAACGCCTTCCGATAAAAAAACTCCGCCTGCTTCGCATTGCCAACGTAAAACTCAACGTGGTGTATTTTTTTTAGTCCTAAGGGATTTTGTGTGGTCATTACTGTAAATTTCTGGTCACTATTCTTCAAAATCTCGCGTCTCGCTCATCAGTTTATTGCGGCCACCGATTTCATCGACGCGAGCGTAATTTCTTTGCCTGAACCGTTTTCTCGGTCATTTCACTGATGTCGTAAATGGTGAACGGATTGTCTTTCCGTGGAAATAGGTAGTCATAGCCAGCGTTCACGAGAATCGCCGCACCGATGCCGATTGCTAGCCCCAATGTAGCGGCGCTCGATACGAGTAAGACGTTCCTCAAACTTGCGTTCTGACCGCGATCATTCTCGGAAGCAGAACCCGTAATGCCTTCAATCCTCGAATCTGAAAGTTTCCTCATTGCAAGAAATACCGAGATGGAACTTACGAGATAAGCTGCCACCGCCGGAATCGACAAAAACGCTGTACCACGCCTTGAAAACCTGACCTCGATATCGAAAATCGCAATCGGAATAAGCGCCGCGACCCCGGAAAGCAGCCATATTATCCAGATTACAAAGGCATCACTCATCACACCCTTTCTTGAAAGCCATCCGATTCTTCCTAGGACAAAGTAAATCGCGGCAAGCGGGAGACCGACCGTTAAGAGTGCGGCGAGTAGTGATATAAGGTCGCGCAACTCCATATCTTTAAGGACGGTGTACTAATCGCTCCGTGGTGACCGCCTTCGCCGCCTCGACAACAAACCCTCAATCCATATAAAGCAACATCGCCTGATGTCAGATCTCTCTCGGTTCTATCAATAATTTGATTCCCGCAACGATCTCGTTAATTCTTTGTTTCGACAGCGTTCCGATCTTTTCACGGAGTTCGCTTCTATCGATGGCAATCGTTTGCGAAACCACAACGACACTTTGCTTTGCAATCTTCGCCTCACCCTTATTCAAAAGGACATTCCCGGCCGCTTTTGCTCTGTCAAGATTCGTCGTCAATGCGATGACCAAAACTGTATTCAGCCTGCTTTGATTGAAGACGTTGTTCTGTATGACGACGAACGGCCTTGTAAATCCCGGCTCAGATCCACGCGGCTCGTCCAGATCGACCCAGAAAATATCGCCCTGTTTTACTTCCATTCGTCGAGAACCTCAGCAGACTTTCTTTTCATCGCTTTTAAGAGCTGTTCGTCGGCTGGATCACGCTCAGCGTACGCCTCATTTAAGGAGTCAAGCAATCTCTGGTTCTCGGTATATGGAGGATATTCCTTTTTCACCTGTTCCAGAGCGAACCTTACGGCCGACGCGACCTCTTCGTGTGACAGATGAGGATGGCTGGAGACTATCGATTCAAAACTCTGCCCCGCGGCGATCTTTTCAAGAATATGCTCAACCGTAATTCGCGTTCCCTTGATGACCGGCTTGCCGACCATTATCTTCGGATTTATTTCGATTAGATTCTCCATTCCGATAGGATACTACGGTTCTAAAACGATTCGATATACTTTCTCGTCACGTCTTTCAAATAGCTGTACGACGGCACGACGTAAAGTATCGACTGCATGTCGCTGTAGTCGTATGGGGTGTTGATCACCTGTTCGAGGTCGAACGGGCGGCGTTCTACTTCGTCGCCGAAGGCGTGTTCGAGTTCGCCGAAAGATGACAATAATCCGGCGCCGTATGCCTTGATACCGCCGCCTTCTTCGACCATTCCGAATTCGACGGTGAACCAATAGAGGCGGCCGAGTTGTTCGAGTTGTTCGTCGGTCGCGATGCGCGCACCGTGGCCGATGAACTGCGAGTAATCGGCGAAATTCGGGTTCGTGAACATCGGAATATGGCCGATGGATTCGTGCACGATGTCCGGTTCGGGCGTGTAGGCCGGCTGCGAATGATGGCGGATGTATTGCGTCGAAAGCATAACGCGGTACGACAGCCAGCTTAAGAAAGAGCGCGTTTCGACCAGCCCTTCGATCGGGGCAAGGCGAAAGCCGGCCAGTTCGTTCAGCCGCCGGTTCATCTCGGAAAGCTGCGGAATGCGATCGGTAGTAATGCCCAGATCTTTCTTGGCTTTTAGATAGAAAGGACTGGCGTGTTTTTGATGCAGCTCTTCCAATTCCTCGGCCACGTAACGCCAAACGCGCTGTTCACGCGGGCTGTAATCGACATCCGTTATCACGCCGGTTTCACGGAACCGTTTGGCCAATCTGGCAATATAATCACGCCGCTCTCGATATTCTTCATCGCTGGCTCCGGGATGGTCGAGGGCAAGCTGGTTGATGTCCTCGAATTTCATGTCCCGAAATTCGGGCAGGTCCTCGTCCGAAAGCCGAAAATTCTCAAGCGTTACGGCGGGTTGGTCGATTGTGGAGGTTAGTTTTTCGGTCAGCATAGCGGCTCCTGTCATGATTACGATGCCCTTGGTTCGATGTGCGTTTCTACGTTTCTATATTCTAATGGATGGAATAAACAAATCTGAATGGGAAGGGTTAGTTAATGGCGTGGTTTGGCTTAAGATTCTTAGTTTATTTTGCCAAATGCTTTACAATCGTAAAGCGGATTCGAGCGGTGAGGAGCTGGCAAATGACACATGATCGACGATATTGACCGTAAGATATTGAAAGAACTGCAGATGGATGCGCGCACGAGCTACGCCGAGCTCGGTCGTCGCGTCGGCCTGACAACACCGGCGGTAATAGAGCGTGTCCGCAAGCTTGAGGACGCACACATCATAACCGGTTACCGGGCAGAAATAGATACTGCCCGCGTCGGCCTGCCGATCACGGCGTTCATCCGAATGAGCATAACCGGCGTCGATTACAGCCACATCATCGAGGTGGCCCAGGGTTCGACCGAAGTGCTCGAATGTCATCGCGGTACGGGCGGTGATTCGTTCGTAATGAAAACTGCCGTCTCGTCGGTAGAGCACCTTCAGGAGGTAATCGACCGCCTGACACCATACGGAATCACGACAACGACTATCGTCCTATCATCGCCGGTGAAGCAACGCGTAATCGAAATTGGTTAGTTGGAGATATCCGGCGGTTTACTTAATAAGATGCTTGCGTTTCAGGGGTTTGTTCTGACGATCTGGTTTTCTCGCGAGAAGGCAAAAAAGCCAAATCCGACAGCAATCAGTTAAGGAGCCAGGCTCGGAACATGCGGTTAAGCCCTGACTCCTTAGGCAAGTGATTGTTACACGGCGGCTGTTTTAACCGAGTCGGCTTCAACATATTTCTTGAAATTGTCCAAGATCGCCTGCCAACCATCTTTCTGCATCTCGACCGGATTTTCGTTTTCGGCGTCAAAAACTATGTTGATCTTGGTCTTATCGCCAAGGTCTTCAAAAGTCGTGGTCGCCTTTCGTCTGTCCGTCATTGTGTAGGTGAGTTTTTTATTTTCGGTCACTTCGTCGTAGATCGCTTCGAAGTCAAATCCAAAGGTGCCGTCTTTGGCTTCCATTCT
>CADEEU010000335.1 GCA_902826385.1 uncultured Acidobacteriota bacterium
TTCCCTGGCTGTATTCTGTTTGCGTCGCACCGCTCTAAGTTCATTCAGCGGCCGGAGCCTTAGCCTTGCCCGCTTTGATTGAAAGAACGACTTTTACCTCATCGCCGATTGCCGGAATTCCGCTGGGGAGGTTGTTGCCGTAATTGACGCCAAAGTCGCGGCGGTTGATGGTCGTTTCGCCGGTGATGCCCATTTTCATTCCGGAACGTTCATTGCCAGGCAGCCATCCGGAAATTTCGAACGGGATAGCGACCGATTTTGTCACTCCCTTCATGGTCAAGTCGCCGGTGACGATCCAGCCTTTGCCTTTCTTGTCGACTTTGGTGCTTTTGAAAGTCATTTCCGGAAATTTCTCAACCTCAAAAAAGTCGGCACGACGAAGATGATCATCGCGACCCTTAACGCCGGTGTCGACACTGGTCATCATCGCCTTGAAATTGACGCTCGATTTGGTTGCATCCTTGGCATCGTAACTTACCTCGCCGGTAAAATCGCGGAAATAGCCCGGTACCTCGATCAAGCCCATATGACGCACCTTGAAGCCGATAAAGCTATGGGCTTTATCGAAATTGTAAACGCCCGATTCACCGGTTTGAGCAGCTCCGGCGGATGCATAACGATCGGCAAGTGACGCGATGCTGCCTTTGCCGGTCCAGCCGACAAAAATGAAGGCGGCAATTAACGTAAATACGAACAATCCGAAAACTTTTTTCATGGCAATGCTCCTCTGTGTTATTTGATGGTTATGCTAAGTGAAAATCTAGCTCGTCTCGGCCGCTGTACCATTTTCTTGCGGACGAACAGCAAATATTCGCCGTCCGCGGGCAGCTCGAAAGACGATGTCGGTGAACTGTCGAACTCGGTTTCAAAGTCATTTTCCTGGTTGAACACACGATAATCGAACAGCTTCGTGTTCGACATCTTTATCGTGACCGTCTGCCCTTTCGATGCAGAAAACACATATTCCATTTCCTGCGAATTCGACAAGGTGCCGGTCAGTGTCGCGCCCGATCCGCCTTTTGCGAAGTCGATCCGGTTGGGCTCAGCCTTACCGCCCTGCGCCGCAATGTAAGCAGCCGAAGCAAAAATCACCGCGAACAGGAAAAGGATTCTCATAAAGAACCGGTACGTTCCGATCAGTATCGAACTTTCTGATAATATTACACGCATATCACGTAGTTTAGGAAAAGGAGCTGAAATCAACTTTGTACAAACCGGAACCCAACGAATACGACGCTTACTATCATAGATACATCTCGCTTGTTGATGAAACGGACATCCGCGATGCTTTCGCGGCTCAGCCTGAGAAATTGCGGTCCGCGGTTTCCGCTCTGCCCGAAGAAAAGGGGACGTTTGCTTACGATGAAGGTAAGTGGACGATCAAGGAGGTACTAAGCCACTTGATCGACGGCGAACGGCATTTTGCTTACCGAATACTTCGAATTTCGCGAGGCGACGAAACACCGATCGAAGGCTTCGAGCAAGACGGTTACATAGAGAATTCGAACGCCAACAACCGCACGTTCACGGACCTGCTCGACGAGTTCGAGTTCAGCCGAAAGGCAAATGTTTTAATGCTGAACAATCTAGACGCAACCGCTCTCGCCCGTATGGGAACCGCGAGCGGCTTACCCGTCTCCGTCCGCGCCCTGGCTAACATTTCGATCGGCCACGTGCGACATCATTTGAGTATTTTACAGGACAGATACTTGATATGAGAAAGAATGCCCGAGAAGCGATCGAACTTGTCGATCGTTTCCAACTTATAAGGGAAAAACGCGAGGTTGTTCCGTTCGGTGAATGACGTCGTCATCATCGGCGGTGGGGCGGCGGGGTTGTTTTGCGCAATCGAAGCAGGAAAGCGTGGCCGCAGGGTGATGGTTATTGAGCACAACGCTCAGGTGGGAAGAAAAATCCTCATCTCCGGCGGAGGGCGGTGTAATTTTACCAATCTGGGAACGACTGCTGAAAACTTCCTCTCCGAAAATCCGCATTTTTGCAAGTCCGCACTTGCCCGTTACACTCCTCAGGACTTTGTTAGGCTGGTCCGCAAACACAAGATTGATTATTACGAGAAAAAGCTCGGACAGCTATTCTGCCGGGAAAGCTCACGACAGATCGTAGATATGCTGCTGGCCGAATGCGAGCGAGCGAAGGTAGAGATTCGCGTTTCATGCGAAGTAAAGAGTGTAACGCGAAATGACATTTTCGAGATGGAAACGACGGCCGGCAAGCTGAGAGCTAAAAATGTCGTGATTGCAACAGGAGGACTTTCCTATCCGAAGATCGGTGCGACCGATTTCGGATATCGGATCGCCGATCAGTTTGCGATCTAGCGGACGAAGGCAAGGCCTTCGCTCGTAGCTCTTGTTTCCGAAAATGGCGGTTGTTCAAAGCTGGCGGGCGTGTCTTTGGACGCAACAGTTTCAGCCGCAAAGCACTCGTTCCGCGAAAACATCCTGTTCACCCACCGGGGCCTCTCCGGACCAGCAATTTTGCAGATATCCAACTACTGGAAAAAATCGGAACCTATATCTATCAATTTGACGGCCGGAAAGGACGTAACTGCTCTAATTCAGCAAAACCGCGGACGCTCGCAAAAAACAGCAAATTTCCTGGCCGAACTATTGCCGCAAAGATTTATCGAGCAATTTGTCGACGACGGTTTGTCGAACAAACCACTGAACGGTCTTTCCGACCGCGATATCGAACGGCTAGCAACGAATTTATCTGACTGGCGAGTAAAGTTTTCTGTAACCGAGGGCTGGGACCGGGCCGAGGTGACGCTTGGAGGCGTTTCTACGAAAGAGCTCTCGTCCCAAACGATGGAATCGAAAAAAGTGCCCGGACTATACTTCATTGGCGAAGTGATCGATGTTACAGGTTGGTTGGGTGGTTACAACTTTCAGTGGGCTTGGGCATCGGGGCACGCCGCTGGAAGCAGCATATAAAACAAAAGTGGGAGGAAACGTCTCCCACACCGTTTCCCCCCGTCTCGCGTCAGTTACAGGGCGTAACCGACAACGAAGTCAATAAACAAGAACTTTGGACTACTCGAAGGCCGCGAAATGACAATTTCATAAGAAATCGGTGTTTCGACGTTGACCAGACTCAAAGTAGAGCTTGAATTTGACACAAAACAATACACCTGTCAACCGCTACCGAAAATCCGCAATATCCACGCCGAATTTTTCTTTCACGTACTCTTCTGCCGACTGATTAACGTTTCGCAAGTTCTCAAGCCGCCGCTGGGTTTTGGCAATATGCGTCTTCGCCCGTTCAGCCATTTGTTTGAGCAGATCACGGCCGGCTGCGGCTTCTGCCGTCGCCTTTGAATGAAGAACGTAAAGCTCGGAAGCCGTCGATTTTGCAGTTTCTTCCTCAATTTCGATAAGCCGCTTTCGGATCTGCGAAATCTGCCGAATCGCCCGTACGAGCTGGTCGCCGATACTTCCGCCGGTCACTGCCTCGGGACTGAGGCGCAAGTCTTGCGCAAGTTTTCGCAGGCGTTCCTGATCGCCTGAAGAATAAGCCTGGTTAAGCTCGGCCATCAGTGAATGCCGCCGCTCTTTTTCACCCACATCTAGTACCAGGTCAGGGTGGATGCTGCGGGCAAGTTCGTGATAAGCCCTACGGGCCTCCGGCGTCGGTTCCCATTTTTCGGCTTCTTTTTCTTCCGCCGCCTTTGCACGAGCAGCTGATTCTTCAGCCAGGC
>CADEEU010000336.1 GCA_902826385.1 uncultured Acidobacteriota bacterium
TCACCGTAATAGGCTTCCTTAAAGAACCAGGACTGTATCGGGTACATTGTGTACGTATCGCGTTGGCAGGTCACCGGCACGTCCGGCGTCGCCACTTGATCGCCGTCGCAATCGGCCGGGAAGTTCGTCGGTTTTAGCGGTAAATTCGGATACGGATTCGACGCGGACGGATAAGGAGCTTCGAACTGTTCGGCCAGCCAAACGCGAAGACCTAAACGCCTGATTCGTTGATCTAATGTGTCGGTCGGGCCGAACGCCGCCTGCTGAAGGAATCTGTTTCTATCCCCGGACCAGCGATATCCGACATAGCTAGGGCTCGACAGGTCTCCCCTTTTCGATGAGCGAACAACCGGTGCTTCCGCCAGTTTGTTTGCGTAAAGCGTCGAATAGGGCACCACGTCGTCTTTCAACGAGCCGCCGGTTTCGCCGTAGCCAATCCTCAAACGGTCGCTGGTCATGCCGCGCCATGAAAGGCGGATCAGAATGTCTCCGGTTGCCGGTTCGCCCCAATAGCCGATCTCATCGCGAAGCTCGAAGACCACAGCATAAGTGCGGCCCGTCCGGCCCAGGCCGGCCTCATAGGCATCCACCACCGGGAAACGATAGGTAAACCCACGTGAGTCCTCGGCGATCACGCGAAAGGCATCGGCACCTTCACCCGCCATCAACGCGATGTTTTGAACGTAGATCGCAACCCTTGAATTTGGGGGAAAGGCTTCCACCGCCGGGGCATTGGGTTCCGGACGAGCGACGGAATCCGCCGACGCCGCCAGAACGCGAGTCGACGCCTTGGCCTTGACCAGAACAGGCGTCGGGGAATTCGGGTCCGGATCATCCTGAGCGATTAACGGAACCGATAAAAAACAAAAAACAAAGAACGCAGTGAACACTCGCAAGTATCGATGCGACTTCATGCCGACCATACCCTTTCCTCCTTACATACTAGACAGCCAGGCTGACTGGCGGTTGCCTATAGGTCTTGCCCAAAACGGGCGGTTAAAGGTTGTTTAAACGTCGCGGGCGGTGCTGTGAGGTCGAACAAATTACTTTGTTTGCAACGGCCGTTAGATTGATAAAATTAGCTTTCTGCTGTTAGACGAAAAAATGGGGGTTCTTGGTCTACAAATTGTAAAGATTTGTCAGAACCATATTCTAGACCTAATAATTATGAAATGTCCAATTCATTTTCGATTCCAACGCCGGAGAACTTTAATTTTAAGAGGTCTGTAACAGGCCACGGGTGGTACGACCTGCTTCCTTTTGAGTACGATGAGGCCGCAAACAGGCTTCATTACGTATTCCGAAGCCCTTCGACGGGTCTGCCGATTGGAGTCATTTTGACCGATGGCCGGAATTCCAGAATCAAGGTGTCGGCTTCCGAAACGGCCGATCGCCGAGAAGTGAAAGGTGTTGTGCGGCACATTCTCCGAATGGACGAGAATTTGGACGATTTTTATCTGACAGTTCGCGACCATGCACCGTTTGAATGGGTGGAGCAGATCGGAGCTGGGCGACTTCTTCGTTCAAACACGGTGTTCGAGGACCTCGTTAAGAGCCTTTGCACAACGAACTGTTCATGGGGGCTGACAAAAGCGATGACGTCGAATCTGGTCGCGAAGCTTGGCGAGAGATCGTCGGATGGGAGGCCGGCATTTCCATCGGCGGAGAAAATTGCTTCAAAGCCTGAAAAATTCTATCGCGAAGTCATAAAGGCCGGCTATCGCTCACCCTACTTTGTCGAGTTGGGAGAAGCGGTTGCGTCGGGCAAAATCGATCCTGAATCGTGGCTGCACTCCGATCTTCCGACCCCGGAACTGAAAAAAGAGATAAAGAGCGTCAAGGGAATTGGCGATTATGCAGCCGAGAATCTGCTCAAACTGCTCGGCAGGTACGACGGACTGGCCCTAGATTCCTGGCTGCGAGCTGGTTTTTACGGTAAGCACAATCGGAGCAAAAAGTGCCCGGACAAAAAGATCGAAAAACACTACAAAAAATTCGGTAAATGGAAAGGACTGACCATCTGGTGCGATATGACGAAAGAATGGTTCGAAACGGGAAGGTAAAACTGCATTGACGGCGAATTCAAGTCCTTTTTGCAGAATAATTTAAGGCTGATTTTTTTTCGATTTTTCTTCGTCTTTCGCGGTTCTTCAGGCGTCTGAATCAGTAGCGGAGGAAACCATTAAATTTCTCCCTGATTTTATAAAAATTGATTCGGTTAGGAGAAAGAGGAAATCATGAACCAGAAAATACTAAAATCGCTTATCGGCATTGCGGCTGTCTTGATGATATTCACGATGTTCGATACGACGGCAAATGCACAACGCCGCCGCGAAGTACGCGGACGCGGGCTGACAAAGGCGCAGGTTAAAGTGATCGTCAACCGCGTCGAAGATCGCGTGGACAATTTTGTTAAAAACTATGACAGCTCGCTGGACAGAAGCCGGCTCGACGGCAGCAGCCGTGAAGATTGGCTGAACAAGCGGGCAAAGGACCTGGAATCGGCCACCGACGAACTGTCGCGTGAGTTCGACCGCCGCGATGCGTGGGCCGAGAACCGGGAAGAGGTTCGCCGATGTCTGAACATTGCAACCGACATCGACCGGAACATGCGTAACTACCGCTTCGGGTCGGTGACCGAATCGAATTGGGGACGCGTTCGATTCGAACTTAACAGTCTCGCCGATGTTTACAATATACCCAGAGTGGGAGCGGCTGTTTATAAGTAGCCGACGCTCGTACCTGTTTAGTTTCGAGGCGGACGGCTTTAGTTGATGCCCGCCTCGAATCCGTTTTGTAGTAAACTTATCAAACACTGGAATCGTCATAAGCAGTTGAACGATGATCGAAAGCGGCAAAATTCTTCAGCAGCGTTACCGGATCGACAAACAGATCGGGCAGGGAGGAATGGGTGCCGTGTACGTCGCCACCGACGAGCGTTTCGGAAGCGTAGTCGCGATCAAGGAAACGCTTTGCATGGACGACAACTACCGCAAAGCGCTTGAACGAGAGGCCCGTTTGCTGAACAGCCTCAAACACGCCGCACTGCCACGCGTCAGCGACCCCTTTCTTGAGGACGATCGCCAGTTCATCGAGATGGAGTACATTCCGGGCGAGGACCTTTCCTACATTCTTGATGAAACCGGGAGGCCTTTTGCGTTCGAGAAGGTTATTGTTTGGGCGGACCAGTTGCTTGTCGCACTTGAGTTCCTTCATACACAGTCGACACCGGTCATCCATCGCGACATCAAGCCGCAAAACTTAAAAACCACTTCGCAAGGACAAATCGTGCTTCTGGATTTCGGGCTGGCTAAAGGGAATCCGACCGATGCCGGTGTCCAGACGGCGGCAAAGAGCATTTTCGGGTATTCGCGCAATTACGCGTCGCTTGAGCAAATTCAGGGAACCGGGACCGATCCGCGCAGCGATCTCTATTCGCTCGCCGCCACGCTTTATCATCTGGCTACCGGACAGGCTCCGGAAGACGCCCTTACGCGGGCAATGGCAGTGTTGAGCAATCAACCCGATCCGCTTCTTCCGGCCAACGCGGTGAACAGGTCTATACCGGCCGGGTTTGCGGGTGTCCTGCAAAAGGCGCTCGACCTAAATGCGGCATCTCGTCCGTCCTCTGCTGGGGAAATGCGCCAGATGCTGAAGCAGATGGACGGCTATGCACATCTTGCAACCGATGTGAGCGGCGCCGAG
>CADEEU010000337.1 GCA_902826385.1 uncultured Acidobacteriota bacterium
AAACGCAGTCTCAGCTTTTTCGAGACGCCCGGTCGATCTGTCGATGCGGCCGAGTTGGAACAGGGCACGCAGATTCTGAGCGTCAGCTTCGAGCGCTTTAGCAACTAGTTTTTCAGCCTCTTGCCATCCACCCATTTCTATCAAAGCCAGAGCCTTATTGGTTAACGCAAACGCCCTGTAATCCTTGACTTCGCGGTCGATCACCTCATCGAACGCGTCGGCAGCCGCCGGGAATTGGCGCTGATCGAGCAAAGCGATTCCGTAATTGTTCCACCGCCGCCAATCGGGCATGGCCTTGGGGTCTACGGCTTCGGGCTTGTTTTCGACCCCGACATTAATCAGGCGTTCCGAAGTCGCCATAGTGACGATCGGCAAATCGGGATTTTTGCTGAGCACGTAATCGCTGAAAACGCGCGTAAAGCGTCGATAATTCAACTTTGCGGTTAGTTTTATCTGGCTTCCTACGCCGCTCGGCAGCGTGAATTTGTATCGGGCAACATCGGAGCGGCCCGATGAAATCTGAGCGTTTTGCGCGATCACTTTGGTCTGCCAGATAAAATGCAGGTTATTGATCGATCCGTCCTCGCGGACAAGGTACGTCTTATAGCTGTGAGCGTGTTCGTCAAGATACCCGTCCGGTTTGATGTAACCGGATTTGAACAGAATTTTGCCGCTGGTGTCCGCCACCGTAAATTCAACGTAAGCTTCGTAAAAATCGCGCAACTCGGGCGGAAACCCGTGGCCCACGTTCTTATTCGTAATGACGACATCGGCCGTTATCGCATCACCCTCTTCCAGTTTAAAACTCTCGCGGTTTACCGGAGCAATCAGTTTGCCCTTTTTCGAGTCGGCTTTTCGACGATGGATGGCGAATATATCAATTCCCATCTTGTCATCTTTTAATTCTTTTATTACCTCTGCCAACTGTTCCTTATAGCCGTAGAAAGCCGGAATCGCGGTGTTTGCCGCCGCCCACCGATGCGAGGTTATATTGCCGTCCTTGGCCGAAACATCAAAATACTTGGTCGGCTCGCGCTTCATATGGCAGGTGTTACAGGTTTCCCTGTTTCGAACATAGAAGGGATGCGGTGATTCCTTCGAAAACGACGACATTTGCAGCTCGTCACCCACAGAAAAAGCCCGCAGGAATTTGTAGTCGTTCAACTCACGCGGAACCTGTGATTTGTGACATGAGGCACAAAACTCCGGCGTCTTGAGCAAATCGCGCATCATCGCCCTTTTGTGATCGTCCACATTATTCAGGATATCCTGATTGGAAGCCTCAAGAATTTTCGTGCCATCCGGCTTTGTCAAAAGCGCGGGCTGTCCCATTACGTAGCCGCCTATGCCCCGGCCGGTCACCGATTCGATCGAGTGGCAGACGATGCAGGAAACTCCGTCCTCGTCAAAAGGTCGGTCCTTAAATTGAGGCTTATCGGTGAGGGCACCGCTGAACAAGGCTGGAGGATTGTGACACGATTCACAATGTCGCGTGAAGGCTATGTTTTTCTGTTTTGTCAGATCTTTTACATTCTTTTGATAGAAAGGCTCCCGAAAGGAGTTTGCGTGAGCAGATTCCCGCCATTGCGGATGCATGTCGGTGTGACACTCGGCGCACCGCGCAGCCGAGATAAACAGATCGCCCGGCATAAAATTGCCATCAGTCGTATTTGCGTTCGACGGAGCAAATGGCTTGCCAGCTCCGAATCGGTAATCGTAGGTCTCTGAAATCCACTTGTTATACTCTTCAAGCGACATCTTGCTGCCCTTCACGATGGATGAGCCAAAAAAAACGGCTATGATTAACCCGGCCCACGCCAGTGTGATGTAGATTGCTAAAGTTCGTTTCCTCATAAGAGTTGAACTCCCGGCATGAAGGACGTAAGACACACGGACCAAAACCGACGTGTAACGAGCAAGCTGTGAAAAGTGATTAGAACGAACCCTTATTTTAGTGTAAAAAACTGGAAAATACAAGCAATTTTGGCGGGATCCGGAGTCGCTTTCTGACCGAGTGAAGGTTGCCAAATTTAACAGCTTGAACGATTTATGCGTCCGATGGGAATGTCGGTGATTTGAGAGTAACTTTGTTGCAGCGGCAGACAAAATTGCGGCCAGAGCACAGAGCTACCTGGACCTTATCGGCGGAGGAATTAAAATGTGTCGTGCCGCTCAGTTCCTGATGCTAAACATCAAGGCTTTTTGTTGCCGTGGCTCGGTAAGTAGGGAATAAACAGCGAGCGTTTCACATATGTCGGATGGTCGGGAAAGGAAACTTCCAGCTGATATGTGTCTGGCGTAACGCGACTGACTGAAACTCCGGCGACCGTATTTAAGGGCCGGGAAGATTTAACTTGCAAAGGGTAAACTTTACCACCTAGCCCTTCAAGCGAGAGTGAAAGTCCGGATGGCTGCGGCGTTGCGCGAATAATCCGAAGACCGGTATTTTCAGCTCCCGCGACGAGAGATGGTATGGAATAAAAAACTTCCGTTCCGGCGACATGGTCGAACACGACCTCGGTTACTGCACTACTTAGATCGGTGGATATTTCGGCGCGTTGAGTATCGCCGATAGTTGCAACCCGAAAAGGAATTTTCTTTCGATCAACCGACACCGATCCGATCCGAGCGTCGAGCGGAAATGCAGGTGCAAGCTCAATCTTTGTTGGTGCCGGCTTGGCTCCTGCGGGCAAATGGCGTGTGATTCGCATAGTCATCCGACCGTTTGCCCGTGAAAGTTGAAAGTCGAATTTCGCCATCCCGACCGCGAAGTTTTTTACTTCGACGCCGTTCCAATCGGCAGGAAGTTGCGGCGCAAATTTTACGGTTCGGCCACCGTCGCGTGCTTCAAGTCCAAGCATTCCGCGAACCGCCGGCGAAACCACCATTGCCTCAGACCAAACCTGATGATGCGATGAGCGCCCGAACGGCGCGTTGAAGTCGCCGGACAAGAGTTCGGTCACGTAGCCGAGCGCGTTTGTATAGGTCAACAGCGAGTTCGCCATCAGCGCCTGATATCCGACATGCGGACGGCCGTAATTGTAAGCCGCAACCGCTTGCCAACCAGTGAAAAGGCCCCAGACAGAGCCGTAATGATAAGAAAGCGGATCATAAAGCTGACTGTCGCTGGTCAAAATTCTGGCTCCCCAGTCGGTGGCTATGCTCGCACTTCCGAGACGATCAATCTGCTTTTGAGCTCGATCGTCGTCCTGCATCAATCGCCACCACATTGGGACCGCGGGCAGAACTGTGTCCTCGTCGTAGATCTTTGCGTTCTGCAGTTCGTTCAAGCGCCTTTGCCGGCGCTCGAGATTCGGGCCGGGCTCGGCCTTTACCGGCTCTTTGCGCGGCAACTGAGTAGCGTAAGCATAAAATCCGCGATCATTGAGCCAATAGACACTTTCCATCGCGATTCGCGTGCGTTCGGCATTTGCCCGGGCGCGTTCGGCTGCCGGTTTATCGCCGAGAACCTCGGCCATTTCCGCAAAGTTCCGCGATGCCTCGATCCAAACGCCCTGCAAATAAATTTCTTCGTGAGGCGGATAGAGCGCTCCACCTTCGACCCAGCCGTGTCCGAACTTTGTATTTTCGATTAGGCCGTTGCCGTCCGTGTCGGTCGCTTCCTGGTATTTATAGCCTTTAAGGATCGAATCCCAGTTTGCTTTTAGAAACTCCACTTCCACCGG
>CADEEU010000338.1 GCA_902826385.1 uncultured Acidobacteriota bacterium
TAATCGGCCAGTACATCGGAGCCGACGCGCTCTTGTTCCCACGTATCGCGATTTCGGACAGTTACGGCATTGTCCTCAAGCGATTCGTGATCGACGGTCACGCAAAATGGCGTGCCGATCTCGTCCTGGCGGGCGTAGAGTTTGCCGATGCCGCCGGTGTCGTCATAGACGGTTCGCATTGACGGCTGCAGATCTTTTTTGAGACGCTTCGCCATCTCGACGATCTCGGATTTGTTCTTGGCAAGCGGCAAAACGGCGACCTTGATCGGGGCCATTTCGGGTTTGAGTTTTAGAATGACGCGTGTTTCCCCTTTTTCGTTTGTCTTCTCGGTATAGGCATCCATCATGACCGCGAGCAAAGTGCGATTGACGCCGATCGACGGTTCGATTATGTAAGGGTAGAATCGCTCGTTCGTCGCTGTGTCAAAGTACGAAAGGTCTTCGGTCGAATCCGGGTTGATCCGCTTCCCTTCGGCGTCTTCCGGCTTTTTGGAATGCACGCGAAGATCAAAATCGGTCCGGTTCGCTATTCCCATCAACTCGTCCCACTGTTTTTCTTCATCTTCGCGTTCGGGGAAAAAGCGGTAGAGAATATCGACCGTGCGTTCGGAATAATGCGCGAGTTCTTCTTTCGATTGTTCGTAATCCTTCAAATTTGCGTCCGAAATACCGATCGAGTTTATCCACTCGTGAAACCCGTCGATCCATTCCTGGTGCGCACGTCCCGCGTCCGGCGGATTCACAAAATATTCGATCTCCATCTGCTCGAACTCGCGCGTACGGAAGATGAAGTTCCCCGGTGTTACTTCGTTGCGAAAAGCCTTCCCGATCTGTGCGATCCCGAACGGAAGCTTTCGCCGTGAAGTGTCCAGTACGTTCTTAAAATTGACAAAAATTCCCTGCGCTGTTTCCGGCCGCAGATAAGCCAGCGAAGCCGGATCGTCATCCGCCGAAACCGCGCCGATCGTCGTCCGAAACATCAAATTGAACGGCCGCGGGTCGGTCAGATTCTTCAATCCGCAGTTCGAGCAAATAAATTTCCCGTCGGCCGGATCGACATCCAATTTGTCCTGCCGCAACCGGGCCTTGCAATCGCGACAATCGACCAGCGGGTCCGAAAACGTCGTCTCATGCCCCGAATATTTCCAGACGTTCCGGTTAAGGATTATCGACGAATCCAGCCCCTCGACGTCGTCCCGCTCGTAAACCACCCAGTTCCACCAGGCCTTCTTGATATTGTTCGCCAGCTCGACCCCGAGCGGCCCGTAATCCCACGACGACCCAAGCCCGCCATAAATATCCGAAGCCGGATAAACAAACCCGCGGCGTTTTGAGAGAGATACGATGGTTTCGATGTTAGGTGCGGACATAAGGCTTAATCAATCAACAAAATTATCTACAACGAAGCCCGAGATATTTTTCGAATGCTCGAAAGTCACGGTCGTTGTGAAGTAGCTCGAACCCGTTAATAATGCAGGATGTGGCAATCAGCGTATCAATGGTCTTCCGAACGGTAAAACCTTTAGCTCTCAGTCTTCTGAAATTTCTCGCGGATTCGACCGCCAACATAAATCCGCCCAGCCGAATGATCTTAACGGTTTGGAACAACCCTAGCGCGGTTTGAAAGTCCTTCTCAACGGCAAATCCTTGAAGCACTTCAGTAAGAACCAGATCGCCGACGACGATCGTGTTTGTGCCGAAAAGCTCATCAAGTTGATCGGTCTGGCTCGTTCTGGCTCCTCGAAAATAATCGACCCAAACGCTCGAATCGACAAATATCATTTATCGAGCCTCATCTCTTCCAGATCGCCTTGCCAATCGATCCTCCCACGGAGCTTTCTAAAATCCTTCTGACGTTCCATATTTAGAAGCGTCTGCAAAGCAAGCTCAACCGCTTCACGTTTTGTTTTCAACCCGGTAATCTTGAGCGTGTCTTTCATCAGCTTATCGTCTATTTCTATATTCGTTCTCATATGTGTATAAAGTACTAGGATTATACACATAATACTTGCGTTCGGAACCCATGTCAATTTATTGAAAATTTCTATCGCGGCGAGAACCTAATTCTTCCTACGTTTGTCTATATCGCCCTGCAAAGCCTCAACGGCGTTCAGAATCCCGATAAACTTCTCGCCGATATCGGTCAATTCATACTCTACCCGCGGGGGAATTTCGGCGAATTCGGTTCGGCTGAGTATTCCGAGGGCGGTCATTCGTTTCAAACAATCGGTCTGGACCTTGGTGGTCAGTCCGTCCACGGCGTTAGTGATCGCTCCCGGGCGGACGACGCCGGTGTCGATCAAACGCATTATCTGCCGCGACCATTTGCAGCCGAGTACATTCTCATAAACCGTAGCCGACGAAATTGTTTCTTCTTTCTTTGCCATAATTTACACCGCCAGGTGCGTACCTTACCGAAAAGTGCGGACTATTTTCCGTTGCCTTAATCCATTATATTTTTGTTGTTCGAAATAGAAAATAATAAAGGGAAATTATGAAACGATTTGAAGGTAAAACGGCTCTTGTCATCGGCGGAAACAGCGGCATCGGAAAGGAAACCGCGAAGATATTGCTGACCGACGGAGCATCCGTCACCGTCGTCGGCCGCAGTCAACAAAAGCTGGACGCGACGGTTATGGAATTGGGCATTTTGGGAAACATAAAAGCATGGCAGAGCGACGTCGCAGACCGTGAAACTTGTCGGGAACTCGTTCGCCGGATCGCAGACGAATTGGCAGACGTCGATTTACTTGTAAATTCAGCCGGCGTATTTTCACCAAAGCCGTTCCTGGAGCATAGCGAAACAGATTACGACAGCTACGCAGAGATCAGTCGCGGAACATTCTTCGTCACGCAGGAGGCTGCCAAACAAATGACGGCTCGCGGACGCGGCGGCTCGATTGTAAATGTCGGTTCGATGTGGGCACATCAAGCGGTACTGGCAACGCCAAGCTCCGCATATTCGATGGCAAAGGCAGGACTGCACAGCCTGACGCAGCACCTGGCGATGGAACTTGCCGGTGCGAGTATTCGTGTCAATGCGGTCGCACCCGCGGTCGTCGAAACGACAATTTACGAATCATTCATCGAACCGTCAAAGGTCCATGAAACTTTGCAGGGCTTCAACGGTTTTCACCCAATCGGCCGCGTCGGAAAACCTCTGGACATTGCGGAAACTATCGCTTTTCTGCTGTCCGACCAAGCCTCCTGGATAACGGGTGCGGTATGGAACGTGGACGGCGGCGTAATGGCTGGCCGAAATTGATGTAGCCGCGAGGCACTGTCCTAATTTATGTTGCGGGTCGGAACCGACCGCTTTTCTTCTTTGCGTTCTTCGCGACTTTGCGTGAAATTCTTTTTTCTCTCACGCAAAGTCCGCAAAGTAAATACCAAGCGCAAATCAGAACAATTAACAGTTGCGTCCACGAAAGAAAAGGGACGACCAAAAAGCCATCCCTTTTCACTACCGAACCTGTTCAACCAAAACCAAATCTACTCTTCCCCGCCGCTGCTCGAAGCCTTGGCTTTTTCTTCGGCCAGGATGGCTTTCCTCGAAAGCTTGACCTTATTGCCTTCCTTGCCGATGCACTTGACGAGGACTTGCTGACCTTCTTTCAGTTCGTCGCGGACGTCCTTGACTCGGCGGTCCGAAATCTCCGAAATGTGCAGCAAGCCGTCGA
>CADEEU010000339.1:0-2242 GCA_902826385.1 uncultured Acidobacteriota bacterium
AGGTTCGAAAGCTGAATTGTACGCCGCACTGGGCCTTGAACAAGCCAAAGACAGCCTGCTCGTACTAAACGGCTTCAAGGACCGCGATTTCGTCAAACTTGCCTTTGCCGGTGCGGCTGCCGGTAAAAACGTGGTCATCGTAATCGAAAAGCTGAGCGAGCTTGAGCATACTTTCAGCCTGCTTGCCGAGATGACAGGCGAGAATCCGGACGTAAAGCTTCCGATGCTCGGCGTGCGAGTGAAGCTTTACTCGAAAGGCTCCGGAAAGTGGGAAAAATCGGGCGGCGAGGCCGCAAAGTTCGGCCTTACGACGACGGAGATCCTGGACGTTATCCGCCAGCTCAACGAAGCTGGCCGGACCGACATGCTTAAGCTGCTGCACTTTCACATCGGCTCGCAGCTTACCGATATAAAACGCATAAAGAACGCGATGAAAGAGGCGGCCCGGACCTATTCCAAGATCCGGCAAATGGGCATCCCGATCGAATATCTCGACGTAGGCGGCGGCATGGCGGTCGATTACGACGGCTCTCGCACCTCGTTCGAATCGTCTGCCAACTACAACGCCCGCGAGTTCGCAAACGACGTTATATACGTGATCAAAACCGTCTGCGACGACGAGAATGTCCCGCATCCGACCATTATTCAGGAATCGGGCCGGTTCCTGTCGGCGTATCATGCAATCCTGGTGACCAATATTCAGGACGAGATCGAGACCGTTGTCGAAGATCTTACGCCGATGGACATTGCGAAGGACGATCCGCAAATCGTCCGCGAGCTCCATGACCTTCGAGAAACAATAAACGGCAAGAATTACCGCGAGTATTATCACGACGCCCTCGAAAATCGTGATGAGCTTTTCACGATGTTCAACCTTGGCCTGATCACGCTCGAGGACAAGGGAAAGGGCGAGGTGCTGTTCTGGGACGTGTGTGAAAAAGCGGACCAGTTTGCCCAGCAGAAAAAGTACGTCGCCGAGGAATTCGACGAGCTGCGGCGGTTGATGTGCGCCAAGTATTTGGCCAATTTCTCGGTCTTTCGCTCGATGCCCGACAACTGGGCATTGGAACAGCTATTCCCAATCATCCCAATACATAAACTCAACAAAAAGCCCACGGAATATGCTACGCTATGTGATATAACATGCGATTCCGATGGAATTGTCGACAAGTTTGTGGACCTGCACGATATTAAACCCGTGCTTGAGCTTCACAAGCTCGTGAAGGGTGAATCGTACTATCTGGCAATGATGCTGGTCGGCGCTTACCAGGAGGTAATGGGCAACAACCATAACCTGTTCGGCGTTCCGCATGAGGCTCACATTTTTATCGGCGATGACGGCCATATCATAAAAAAGGTCATTTACGGGGCGACCCTTGCCGATTCGCTTTTGACCGTGCGTTTCGAGGCCGTACAGCTCCACGACCAGTTCCGCCGCGCCGTCCTGCAGCGGATAAAAGAAGGCGACCTGTCGACAAAGGAAGGAAACAGCCTGATCGAGTTTTACGAAAACCAGGCTGAAAGTTATACGTATCTCTCGCCGAACGGCGGGGAAAAGTGAAAAAGTTGAAAAGTGAAAAAGTGAAAAGGTGAGGAAGAAAGTTGAGTGCTTCGAAGATTTATATATCTGGCAGAAAGCGGTTGAATTTGCGAAGGATGTTTATGTTCTCACTGAAAAAAAGGGATTGAAAAGCGACTTTGGTCTAAAAAATCAAATGCGTGATTCGTCCGTCTCATTTTCCAGCAACATCGCTGAAGGATTTGAGCGAAGATCGCGTAAAGAATATTTAAATTTTCTGAATATTGCGAAGGGTTCGGCCGGTGAGATCAGAAGTCAGTTATATGTCGCGTTCGAGGTTGGCTATATAAACAATGAGGAGCTGGTGATCATGCGCGAAAAAGCGAAATTTTTAAGCGGTTCGATCTCAAACCACGCGAAGGCGATTTTAGGAGCGGACAGCTCCTAACTTTTTCACTTTTTAACGTTTTACCTTTTTCACTTGGAATAATAAATCTGGAGAATAATGATGGTGGCTCAAAAGAAATCAAAGTCTGCAAAGTTTTTAACGGTACCGACACGACCGGTGCCGATCGACCGCGACCGTTCGGTTGCCGGTCTGTTGGAGAAAATGGAAGGAGCAGGCTTTGGCGCAAAACAACTGGCAGAAGCTCACCGCATCTGGCTGGACATGCTGGATGACAACTCCACGATATATGTTTGTGGTTCGGGAAATCTTATCCC
>CADEEU010000339.1:2252-3672 GCA_902826385.1 uncultured Acidobacteriota bacterium
ACGGCGCGGAAGTAGTTTGCCTCGGCGACGGGCTGGCAAATTCCGAAGAGTATCAGGAAGCCGATGAATGGATCGGCAGCGTGATCAATCAGCTCGACCTGACGCGTTCTTATTCTACCCGCGAATATCTTCACCTGCTCGGCCGCGAGCTTGCCGAGATCGCCCATGAAGACGGCATTATGACGTCGGCGTTTAAGGCCCGCATTCCGGTGTTTTGCCCCGACCTTGTCGGCTCCGAAATGGCTATCGGTATCGCCCGCGCAAGGTTCGAAAAGAAATCGCAGTTTTCTTTCGACTCGACGCAGGACACGATGGACATGATGCAGATCACGCAGAAGACCCGAAATTCGGGTGTGATCACGCTGGGAAGCACTTCAAGCCAGACGATGCTGAATTTGACCGAGTTCTCTTCTTACATCACTCGAACAACACATCGCGGCCACAAATACGCGATCTCGATAACGACCGATTCCGTCCCGCTCGAAATGAGGACCCCTTCGTTCGGCGGTCACCACACCGGCATGTTCGGCAAGCTGCACAAAGGCGCGACGACCGCCTTCGTCCCGGCCGATCCGTCCATCGCGTTGCCAATGATAATCACCGCCCTCTCCCAAACCGCCGCCAAATTCATGAAAGGCCGCAAACGCCCCAGCTTCAGCTTCGCCGGTAAAGAAATGTCGATCGACGTGCCGTAAACCGAACGATATCAGCTAATTAAAAAGGCCGCCCGCGATACCGTCGCCGGCGGCCTTTTGATTCAAACTCCAAGGGTGGATCTCGGTCGCTAAAGGTGACCAATACTAAAGCCCAGGGTGGAGGTGAGCGAAGCGAAGCCGAACCCTGGGACGTTGCTCTACCTTGAGGTGAAGGGTTGGTTGAAAGAAGATCATGGGCTTTAGCCCCATTATTCGGCTAAAGCCGGACGGGTGAAGCGGAATCGTTGACGCGCGTGACTGTCGCTAAAGGCGACCAATACTAAAGCCCAGGGTGGAGGTGAGCGAAGCGAAGCGGAACCCTGGGACGTTGCGTGTCGGATTTTTCGTCGCTGAAGGCGACGAATATGGCCGGACAGTTATTCGTCGCCTACAGCGACGCATCATGTCTTTGTACCTTACCCAGGGTTCCCACCCTGGGCTTTAATATACGTCGCCGTTGGCGACCT
This sequence comes from uncultured Acidobacteriota bacterium, assembly GCA_902826385.1. Classification (GTDB taxonomy): domain Bacteria; phylum Acidobacteriota; class Blastocatellia; order Pyrinomonadales; family Pyrinomonadaceae; genus OLB17. The sequence goes on from CADEEU010000339.1 coordinate 3,415, forward strand.
CCGAGCGTGTTTAGTTCCATCTATAACATTCTTGACTATCTACGCAACAAATACTAGTATCGGAGACGGAGAAGATCGTTCTTCACAATGAGGATCTTTGACAGGCAAATGGATGATCGGACAAAATCACGGGAAAAGAGCTGTTCGGTTCAAAAACGCCCATTTTTGTTCCACTCTGTTCCGCTTGTTCCATTACAACGGAACGGAACAAAAATCGGCGAAAACATCGATTCTTGCGCCGCCTTGCGCCACTTGCGC
>CADEEU010000340.1 GCA_902826385.1 uncultured Acidobacteriota bacterium
GACGGATGGATGCACCGCGTTCGAACAAAACCCACCGCTCGCTCTCGAGCTCACGCGCGGCGACCGACCGTTTGCCGGCTAGCCTGTGTTTTTTGCCTACGACAAGAAAAAGCTCGTCCGTAAATATCTCGGTCACGGCCAGGGCTGGCGAGTAAACGGCCAGCGACGCAAAGCCGATATCGGCGACGCCGTTTAGAATATCGTCGATCGTTTGGTCGGTGTTCGGCGTCGTTCTGAACACCAGTTCGATCCGCTCGTTCGCGTCCATAAATTCTTCAAACAGCGGAGCGAACAGATAAACCAAGGCCTGTGTCGCGGCAGCTACGCGCACAGTGCCGGTCAGGGCTTGCTCACGGCCCGCGACGGCGTGCCGCATCGTTTCCGTATCGTCCAGGATCTTACGTGCCCAATCGACCGCGGCCTTGCCGGCATCGGTCAGTTTAACACCACGCTTTCCGCGAACGAACAGCTTGGCGCCAAGCTCGGCCTCAAGGGCCTTGATCTGATGGCTGACGGCCGATTGCGTTAAGTTCAGCCGCGCCGACGCCTTTGTAAAATTCAAGGTATCGGCAATCTCATGAAATGTTCGCAACTGCCAAAGTTCCATTCCCAGACATTAACATAATTCATTATGCGGATGAAAACTTAGCATTGGATTCATATCTCGCAGAAAACTATAATGTAGTTGATGTTGGCTGACTCTATTTATTTACCGGCCAGCAGGAGGCAATTATATGATTCCATTCAGAAACGAATATTCCATTGAAAAGGTAGTTGGATCGGGTCCGAGCATCGAGCGAACTCTGCTTCGCATTTACACGGGAGAAGATTTTGCGGAAAAAGAGGCAAAGAGCACCTGGCAGCTGATCGAAGATCACAAATGGTACCTGAGCGAGCGACTCGGCCGCGATGTCGGATCGCACGTGGCGGCCGTGGATTACGTCGAGAATTTTTACCTTCCTGAAAACGCGGTCAGAAACCGCAATAAACCGACCGCGGCCCGGAAACTCTGGAAGAAGCTCAACCACACGCTGGAACGTTATTTCGTCAACAAAGGAACGACGGCCAGCGTCTGAGGTGTCGGTTTCTTCTCTATAAAAGCAGATACGAAAAGCTCCACTCTCTCGGTTTGGAACTTACGCAAACGAAGCGTAAGATCGAGATAGGAGCTTTTTCTATATGTCGCTGGTCATCTACACCAAACCTCATTGTCCCTATTGCGAAAAAGCTATCGAGCACTACAACGAGAACGGAATTCCGTATACCGAGGCCGATGCGCAAAATGATACGGAACATCAGCGCGACATGCTTCAGTATTCGGACGGAGATCCGACCGTACCGTGTTTTGTTGAGAACGGCGTGTATTTGAGTTCCGGTTGGGGCGATCCGCCGCGTGGATGCGTGATCATTCCGGACGCGAACTAGTCGCCCGCTGTGCGGATTGCGGATTTTAGAATCTGCACTATAATGTTTGTCATTATCCTGATCCGGATCGTAGCGGGTTGCGGCCATCGCTTTGGAAAGCCGCAATCCGCGTTACGCATTCCGGAATTTATATGATCGGTTCGCAGATCAACCAATACAAGATCCAGGAAAAGATCGGCTCGGGTGGACAAGGGACGGTATACAGGGCTCTCGACACCAAGCTAAATCGGACCGTCGTAATAAAGATTCTCCCGCCCGAACTGACTGTAAAAACCGCGAATTTCAAACGCTTCGAACGCGAAGCCCAGCTTTGTTCACAGCTCGACCATCCTAACATCTGCACAATCTATGATTTTCACGAAGCGAATGGCGTTTTCTACATCGCCATGCAGTACGTCGAAGGCAAGAACGTGCGGCAGCTTGTCGGCGGACGCCCGTTGGAGTTAAAGAGCGCTCTTTCTATCGGCATTCAGGTAACGGACGCCCTCGCGTACGCACATTCGAAGAACATCATTCACCGGGACATTAAGGCCGGCAATATAATGGTCAACGCCGCGGGCCAGGTGAAAATCCTCGATTTCGGCTTGGCCAAGCTGCTCGAAGACGAACAGGCTGAGGCTCATCAGGGTGTCGATAGAACGCAGATAACCGAGCTCGGTATTCCCTATGGAACGGCCACGTACGCTGCTCCCGAACAGGCGAAAGGCGAACGTGCCGATGCAAGATCGGATATTTTTTCGACGGGTGTTTTGCTCTACGAAATGTTGACCGGCATCTGGGCATTTCAGGGCAAAACGGTGATCGACGTGCGTCATCAGGTATTGTACGGAACCCCGAAACCGCTTGAGCAACAGCGACAGCAGCCGCTTCCGCCTCAGCTTCAGGAGATTGTCGACCGGGCACTGGCGAAAGACCCAAAAGACCGCTATCAGTCGATATCAAAAATGCGTGACGACCTGCGGGCCGTACTTCAGGAAATTGCCGGAGCACAGCTGATGCAGAACGATACGTTCGCACCGGCGCACGTCGACAGCGGCGTGTTCAAACGCGCCCTGAACTGGTTCACCGGCAAATCGGTGCCCGAGCAGACTTCCGGTCGATCGCCGTCCGTTTCAAATCCGCCGTCTTACGTGCCGGACGTCAATCTCACCTCGACGGGGCAGGAAAAGAAGAGCGTCGCAATACTTCCGTTCAAGAATCTGGGCGATGACCCCAGCGCAAGCTTTTACGAATTCGCACTCGCCGATGCGGTTATCACGGAGCTTGCGCAGATTCGCTCGATCATCGTGCGGCCGAGTTCTGTGATCGCAAAATATCACGGCAAGGAGATCGACCCGCGTGAAGCAGGCCGCGAGCTTCGCGTTCACGCCGTGCTTTCCGCCGGCTTTCTGCGGGGAGGCGACAAGCTTCGTGTCACCGCACAACTGCTCGACGTGGTGTCCGGCGACATCCTTTGGAGCGACCGAATTGATGCCCAAGGGTCGGACATTCTGGCGGTGCAGGACAGCATTGCACAGCGAATTCTCGAAGGTTTGCGGCTAGAGCTGACGGACATCGAGCAGGAGAAACTTCAGCGTCGTGCCACCGACAACGCCGAGGCGTGGGAAGAGTATCTGCGCGGCCGCGACAACTTCGGGCGTTTCATTTTCAGAACGCTTGAGAAAGAGGACTGTGACGCGGCGATTCAGAACTTTAGACGCGCGATCGAGCTGGATTCGCATTTTGCATTAGCGTATAGCGGGCTCGGAGCGTGTTACGCTAACAGGTTTTTCAAGGGCATGGGTGAATCGGAGGATTACACGCACGCCGAAACCGCTTTTACTAAAGCATTCTTCTACGACCCGAACGTGGTAGAGGCCCGCATGCTGATGGCTATGATCTACATGGCCCGCGGTGAAAAGAAAAAAGCCCGGTCCGAGGTCGAGATACTGCAGAAACAATTCCCTAATGACGCCGTGCTCTATTTCGTAAAAGGCGTCATTCACCGCCTCGACGGCGAATACGACGAATGCCTGAAAGCGTACGAAAAACTATCGCGGCTCGACCCGGCGGCACGTGCCGTTTCCGCTTACAACCGTTCGCGAATCTATATCTATAAGGCGGATTACGTAAGCGCGATCCGGGAGATTGCACGTGGCGAAAAAGCCGAGCCCAATCACCCGATGCTAAAGATTTTCCGCTCGGCCGTTTACTATTATCGCGGCGATCGCGAAGATGCCATAAAGTTGATGTCGAAG
>CADEEU010000341.1 GCA_902826385.1 uncultured Acidobacteriota bacterium
GTCGATTTTCCTGATCGCGGAACCATATCTGGGTCTGGATGCGAAAACGCCTGATCCGATCTCCGCATTTGTTTTTCAGCTTGTAAAATAAAAAAAAAGCGTGTATTTTACACGCTTTTTTATGTTGTAAGTTGATTGTATTGCTAATCGATTGGCCGTCCGCGTCCCGGACTCGAGCTCTTAACCGGGGCCGAAGGCGCCGCAGCAGGTGCGGGGCTTGATCCGCCGCTCGGGAAACCGCCGCCGGCTGGCCTGATTGGCGTAAAGCCGCCGCCGCCATCCACGTCGACACTGCGTCCCGGCCTGATCGGGCTGTAATCTTTTCCGGTCGCACCGCTCGAACCCTGCACTTGAGTGAAAGGAGGACGAACCGGCTCTAATGTACGAACTGAATTGCCGGTCTTGGTATTAGGCGGGGTTACGCCTGGAGTTACGCCGCCCGAAGGATTTCTGATCGTCGGCTGATAATAAATTATCGAAGACGGCAGGTTGTAGTACCAGATATTGCTGCCGAATCCGTAGCCGTACGGCGAATTCCAGCCCCACCCAAACGGGAGGAAGCAGCTGCGGCCGGTCATCGGATTGAACACCCACAGGCCGAAAGAGCTGTACATATTCCATCCGCGGCCCATAAACGAATCCATCAACACCGACCGCATTGTATTACGGGCAAGCTGTCCGGTAGCTTTAGCCAGGTCTTTCGCACGGTCCTTGCTCCAAATGTCGAGCTCGTCTTTTTCATCACGATCGAACTTTGCGATGGCAAGCTGTGAGTCATTCAAGGCTGCTTCGCGGCCGGATTTTACCGTCGCGTTCTCGTCATCGCCAACCTGCGCTTTGCCTTTCCAAACGGCCATTTTGCCGGAACCGTCCGCGGCAACATCTACACGGTAAATACCTGAATCGATCAACGTGATCTTCGTCTTAGGAGTATTGACCGATACGGTAAAGTCCTTGGTGGCAAACACCTCGAAGATCGCGCTTCCAGAGTCCAGTTTGACCTGCAGGTCGTCGAGCGACGTAGTTTTGAACTCAAACTTCGAGTTACCGCCCAGGCGTAAATATGATCCTGGGTTCAGAAGGATCTCGGCACGGCCATCGGCTCCGGTCGAAATCCGGTCACCTATATCTAACTTATCTCCTTTCAACAGTTGACCGCTTTTACCTTCCGTCCGTACGACAGCGACCGGTCCTTGTACGAAATTGACTCCGCCAGCTTTTGCGGATATCAAATACTTGTCCCCCGCGGCGGCTGCGATCGCGTCGCTTTGGGCCGAAACGGCCGCGGCAAACACGAACGCGGTGATCGCTGCACAAAGAATTCGCGAAATGCAATTTTTCATATTTTTTCCTTGGGAAGAGATTTTCTCGATACTATTCCCTTTCTCCGCAAAAAGCAATGTATTTTCTCATCTAAATAGTGTAGTTTTGGGGACTTTCGGTTGCTTGCGAAAAAAACCAAACAACCTTTGTCGGATAAGTACAATCAAACTCAACGTCCAGCTATGGACGCAATTTAGATGGCGACTTTCAAGGATCCAAATCAATGCTTTGCACCGCTCGAGGTCGTCGAGCGTCTTCTTGAAATCAGAAACGAGCTTGGATACTCGCAGACTCTTTATCTCAGACGAACGGACGAGCTAACCGATTTTCTCGACGCCTACGGATTTGATATTTACGCTTTTTCGACCGAGAACAAGAGAATAAATTACGGTGACTACACCGCTCCGGTTGTGCCCGGCGGCGACACGATGCACACCTCGATCAAGGCCCATTAGTCTGATCGAGATCAAAAGTTCACAACTAAAGGAACGCGGAAGGTAGTTTGGGTCCGTTCAGGTTCGAGACGCTTTCCGCGTCTCTTTTTGTTTGTAGATCAGACGGCCTTGACGATAAAGATCGTCCCGTCGTCATCCAGGAATTTTCTTTCTGTGAAATCCGCGACGCCCTTACGGATGAAATCTATCATCTGCTTTGCCGGCAGGTCGATACAATCCAGAACGCGCTTTGCAAAACGGTCTTGGCCGTATTCCTCGCCGTGTTCATTTGCCGCCTCGGTTATTCCGTCAGTGTAAATCACCATAACCTGGCCCTGTTCGAATCGAATAAAATGCTGGTGATAGCGGGCGTCTACAAACATCCCGAGCGGCGTGTCACCGTATTCGACAAAACGCTGTTCGCCGTCGGGTTTGATCAGCAGCGGCGGGTTGTGTCCCGCGTTCGAGAAAACAAAAGTGCGGTTCGTGGTGTCGAGAATTCCGTAGATAGCGGTGACGAACTGATTGTCCTCAATCGAATCCCAGAGCAGGTTATTGATCTTCGAAAGCAGAATGTGTGATGCATATCCCGTCTGAACTCCGGCCCGGATCGACGCCCTTAGAAATGCCATCAAAAGGGCCGCCGGGATTCCCTTTCCGACCGCATCCGCCACGGTTATTCCTATTTGGTCGTCGAAGATCTTTACCCAATCGTAATAGTCGCCTGAGACCTCTTCCGTCGGGAAAATGTAAGCACTGATCTCGAAATTATTGAACTCGGGATCGTGGTCGGGCAGAAGCTCAAGCTGAACCTGTCGGGCGATCTCAAGCTGAGCTTCGATGCGTTTCTTTTCAACAATCTGTTCATACAGCCGATCTTTTTCGATAATAATAGCGACCTGCGAGCTAAGAAGCTGGAGAATCGAAAGATCGTCCTCCGAATACGCGTTCAACTCGTCGCTTTCGAGATCGAAGGCGCCGATCACGCGGTCGTTCGAGATAATCGGGGCAACCATCTCAGACCGCGTCCGCTTGCGGGCGGCGAAGTAACGCGGGTCTTTGCTGACGTCCGGCGAGATTATCGACTGCCCGGTTTGAGCTACCTTTCCCAACAGCCCTTCGCCCATTCGCAGACGCGGTTCGACAAGTTCGAAGCTTATCTCGTACCCGCGAATCACCTTCGACTTAAAGATGTACGGGTTACTGTCCTGCGTGCTTTGTTCTATCAGGTATATCCCGGCGGCGTCGTATGGCAGAAGCGAGCTGAGCGTGTCCATTACCAGATTCAGCACTTCTTCGAGATTGACCGAACGACTTATCTTCTTTGTGATGTCGAGCAAAAGCCGGAGCTTATCAACGGTCGTAAGCTTCGGATCGGGCATCGAATTTTGCTGAGAATGGTCCATTTACGCTTTCGGCGAGAATAGATTTTCGCTATAGACGTCCCATAGCCGCGAGATCTTTAAACGATATTCTATCAGTGCTTTGCTCACACCGTAATGCCTCGCCATTTCGGCCGATGTCCTTCCCTCAAGCGCCATTTTTCTGATACCTCGATACGGTACAAGAGCGGCAGCACCCGTCGCGTACGCTTCTTCTTCGATCTCGGCGTTATAATCGCGGGCGACGATATTGCCCTGCTTGTCTTTCTTGTTAATCGCCAACCGGCTGGGTTTGTGTCCGAGGAAGACATGACAAACCTCTTCCATCAGGGTTGCCCGGTGACGATTCTTGCCGTGTGTAGGGTTTAGGATTATCAGCTTTTGGCCGTCGGGCAAAACCCTGGACGCGGCACCGCCGGACCAACTGTCTTTTCCATTGCCCAGGAGATGCGATTTTGTTTCTTCGGTCAGCTCGTCGATATCATCGAATGACGCGACCA
>CADEEU010000342.1 GCA_902826385.1 uncultured Acidobacteriota bacterium
TGTCACTCCGATCGCCTGCTAAAACGATATTCGTCTCCAGGCCCGCAGCCTTGGTCAGTGCGGCAAACAGTAGGTCCAGGTGCATGGAATTACCCATCCCGCGTTTAAGTGCGTCATCGGCGTCGTCGATATCCAGTATTTCGGCCTGTTCTTCCGTGATGCTTGGGTCTAGTGCCATGTTTCGCATCTGCTTTTGAACAAAATCGTAAATGCGTCGGGCCTTTTCGTCGTCGGAAGGAATTCCCGCGGTCAACTCGGCCGCTTTCGCTTTGATCTGTTTGGACGGTTTGGCGAATTTTGTCAGTGCAAACTCCCATCTTTGGGAAACAAAGGCCCACTGGAGCAGGGAACCCAAACCTTGATATGAAAGATAGACCCACCGTCTAACCTCGTCATCCGGCGGCATGTACGGCTCTTCTTTATAGGCGGGAACGTTGGTCATGGTCGCGTACCGAAAACCCTTCTGGTCCTCCTGAAAACGCGTTTCCTGCATGTTGTAGGAATTGAAGGCCAATGAAGAATTGGAATAAGGCCGCACGTAATACGACACACGCTGCATCGGTATATCGCGTTGAAAGATCAATCGTTCGCCGCCGGCTGATTCGCCTTTTATAGTCTCGCTGTATTGATATTCAACAATGACTCCCGGTTCGATTCCCGGCACCGCAAACGATTTCGCAAGCACACGCTGCTTGCCCGCCTTTGCTATTTCGCGTTCGAAAATATCCGTGGGCTTTAGCTCGACGATCGTTCCGTCTGGCCTGATGACCCGGGCAGCAACATTTTCGACCTTTTTTCCCTTCATGAAAGGGATGTCCATTTTTGCAAACCGCTCACGGCCCCGCTCGGTAAAGATTTTCACACGCACGTAATGATCGTAGGTCAGCTTGTTGTACTTCTTATCGTCGAGCCGGACTTCCCAAAAGATCGCTTCCGCATCGGCATCGGGTTCGACGATGGGAATCTTCATCTGTAGCTCCGCGGGTGTTATCGGCCGCCAAATTATCGGATCATCCGCAAGGGTGAAGGCTGGCAGCAAAAGCAGCACGACGGCCAGCGCGGCTCCGATGTGGGATAATCGTAATGAACGTGGGGTGAATATTGACATAAAAACTGGCTTGATCGAGGCTGCGCGGAAGGCCGCACAGCACCTGTGTTTCTAAAGCTGCTTGACGGTTACCATATGCGTGTCCGCCTTGTGAAACGCATCGAAGAGGTTCTTGATAGGCTGATAGCTCGAAACAGGGAAGAGCGTAAAGCCGTTGTTGCCGAAGGAGAATTTCCGTTTGTACGAAACTACTCCTTTGGCCTTATCAATTCCCATGTCGATGTGCAAACGGCTGATTCCGGCCTGGTCAGCCAATGGAGTTGGCGAGTCAGCGCTATCGAGCTCATAACCCTTCGGGAGAGCTATTTCGATATCGTCCTCTTCCGACCAGGGGTGGTGAAAGAAGACTTCGTACTTACGCGTCGCGGTCGAAAAGACCGGGGCCGAACCGGATTCAAAAAATCCGGGCTGCATGAAGAGTCGTTTACCGGTCTTTTGAGCGTACTTGGGAACCGTGACCTTGAACTGATATGTAAAAGGTTTTTCGGGATCCGAGACGTTCTCGATCGACATTTCCGAAAGCTCGGCGGTGCTTATGCTTTTCTGCACTTCCTCCTTGAGCATTTCTTCCTGCTTGCTGGCGGATTCTTTGTAGTTGTCCTTTTTATACTCGTTGGCGAGGTGTCCGGAATATTCGATCTTAACGGTGCCGGAGAGTGTTCCGTCTTCCGAAAGCTGAAATCGGCCGCGTCGTTTTGCGACTGATTGTTCAGGACGCGAATATGGTATTTCGGTCGTTATGTAGTCCTTGTAGCCCATCAGTAGTACTGACGTGGCCTCCTCGTTCCATGCCAGCAGGCCGAAGGGGACGAACTTGTCGCCCGGCGAATAATATTTCCAGCGGCCGTTGATCTTTACCGCTACGGCCGAAAAATGGACGAAAGATTCGTGGGCCTGGTTAGGGTTAAAGAACTTTTCACTGCGGTCACCGCCGAATGCGAGGCGGGCCTCATAACCAAGTGCCGTAGCAAGAGAGGCGAAAAGCTCGTTAATGTCCGAAGTCCTTCCCTGTTGCCGTTTGTAGGTGTCCACCGTCGACTTATTGGGCTTTATCTCGTCTTTTTGTTCTTCCGTCAGCGTCGGGTCGAATGAAATATTCTTGATCTTCGTTTTGCAGAACTCAAACAGCTTCGCCATCTGATCTTCAGGAGCGGTTGCACCGGCGGCGATCTCGGCAGCGGCAGCCTTCATTTCCTTGCCGGGCTTAAGCGTGTCCTTGATGTCCCAGGTTTTAACCAGATAGTAACCGGCACGGGACCAGAAATCGGATGCGGTCGAATTTTTCTCAGCGGTAGTGTAGTAAAGCAACAGCCAGGAGCGGACCTCGTCCTCGGGCGGCATATGGGGCTCTTCTTTGATGGCCGGAACGTTCTCCATAACGGCCTTGTAATAGCCGTTCTTGTCCTTAACGAACTTATTGTCCGCCATGTTGAACGTCAGATAGCGGGCGTTGGCGGCGGGTCTGAAAAAGTACGCTTTGTTCCTGATCGGAACGTCGTGCTGAAACGTCATTCTCATGTCTTCGGCCGAGCCGTACTGATAGACTTCCTGATACTTGTACTCTACGACGACGCCGGGTTCGATATTCGGTACCGCGAAGGATTTGGCCCGTACCTTAACTTTGTCTGTTTTAGCGATCTCGCGATCGAAGACGTCCGCTTTCGCAAGATCCGAGATCGAGCCGTCCGGCTTAACGACGCGTGCCATTATGTCCTTGATACGGATGCCTTTAGCAAAAGGAATATCGACCTTACTGTACTTTTCACGCCCGCGTTCGGTGAAAATCTTGACGCGCACGTAATGCTTCATGACCAGATTCTCGGTGCTGTCGTCGACGCGGATTTCCCAGAACATCACTTCAGCGTCCGCGTCCGGTTCGACAACCGGCGTTTTAGCAGCTAGTTCGGCCGGGCTGAGCGGCCGCCAATCGCCTTTATCCTGTGCATTTGCAATACTTGCGGTGAGAAAAAGGGCACAGCAGATCGTCAGCATACAACGCAGCTTGCCGAGAGGGAACGACTTCATAAAAACCTCAACTTTTCTTAAAGTGCCGAACGGGTGGAGCCGTCGGTTTTATAGGGTGGCCACTTTGGTGGAAGCAGCCCTTAACATCTACGGAATATGATATTAAATTCAACCGCAATTGCAAGGAATTTCGGCACGAATTGAAAACTCTCAATTGTGCTATAATTCCGCATTTACACCTATAAATCGACTTTTACAGGAGATGAGCATGCCAGCGACAGCCGCATATAGTACTATCCAGCAGCTTTTGGGCGACGACACAGAAACTTTGTTGGGACACGTTTCCAGGACAATTCCGAAAGATAATCTTCAATTGCCTGGCCCGGACTTTGTCGACCGCGTTTGGATGAATTCCGACCGCAGCCCCGCCGTCCTTCGTAGCCTTCAAACGCTCTATGGCAGCGGACGGCTGGCTGGGACCGGATATCTGTCCATCTTGCCGGTAGATCAGGGAATCGAGCATTCGGCCGGAGCGAGTTTTGCCCCGAATCCGCAGT
>CADEEU010000343.1 GCA_902826385.1 uncultured Acidobacteriota bacterium
GTAGATAGCTGCGAAGCCAATACCCACGGTGCCGGCTCTTGCTTCCATTCTCGAGCTGTATTTGCCGCCGACCGTTAGATCGTTCTCGGCTCTCGGGCAATGCCAACTGTCATCGGCAAAGTTCCACTTCGTGATATGTTCGGGCTTTGTCCAATAACCCCAAACTTTTTTGACGTCCGCTGCGATCTCTGTTTCAACTGCTATTTTTGTATTGCTCATTTTCCCCTTTTTGTTTTTTTCATCAATTGATGATGAAGGAATAATAACGAAAGTTGTGGGTACAAATCTTTTACGTCTCTTGGGAAACAAAAGTTCCTTGCGTCTGACAAAAATTTTTTCTAACCGAGTGGGCGTTGCACCTAGTATACGTTGCGTCTTTACTATCAGCGGTTGGTTTTTTAGCCTCTTTTAACGTCAGTCCATATTTATAGAGTTCGTCAAAAATACGGAAATGATACTTCAAATTTTCGTCACTAAGTCCGGTGTTGGTAAACAAAGATAACAGCTAAAGGCGCAGGCTCACATCCGATGGTCTTTAGCTTAACTTGATTTTGTAGAGTTCGTCAGCGGCTACAGACCGGATATCTTATCGGCTAGGTCAAAATCGACATCTGTTACGCCGCCGCGGTCGTGGGTTGTTGTTGTTACTTCGGCGTAACCCCAGCCGAAGGTTATGTCGGGGTGGTGATCAGCCTCCTCGGCAATTGCTCCGACCTTGTTAACAAAACCGAGGCTTTCCGCGAAATTCTCGAACTTGTAACGGCGCTTTATGCTGTCTCCTTCCGATGTCCAGCCCTCAAGTGACTTTAGCCTATCTACTACTTCTTCCGGGCTCAATTTCCTTCTTTCCATACTTATTCGCTTTCCTGAATTACGATATACTTGTGCTTTTGATGTAACTCAATATTATCCCCAATGTTTGTATTGATGAAGAGTAGTTTTGTTAAATCATTAGTTTTGTCGCTGTTTGCCGCAATCTTTATGGCCTGCGGCGGCGGCGACTCGATCCCTGACACGCCGCTTCAAACCTTTAAGACCTACACGAAAGCAATCAAACAAAAAGACATCGCGACTATGAAGCTTTTGCTTTCGAGAGAAACCTTAAAGATGCATGAGCTTGAAGCACAGGCCCAGGGCATCTCGGTCGACGAAGTGGTGAAGCGAGAGACGCTGTTCGTCGAGTCGCAGAAAACGGTCAGGTTAAGAAACGAGAAGATAGACGGCGATAGCGCAACGCTCGAGGTTGAAAATTCGTACGGCTCCTGGGAAACGGTTCCTTTTACTAAAGAAGACGGCGTTTGGAAGATCGACAAAAAAGGCTTTGCCCAGCGGCTGATGGACGAAGCGGAAAAGAGCAATCAGGCGCTGGATAATATGTTCAACAACAATACACTCCAGCCGCAGCCCCAATAAATACGTGGCAACAGTTAAACCCTTCAAAGCCCTTCGCCCGCCCGCGGACAAGGCGAAAGATGTATCGTGCGTTCCGTACGATGTGGTGACGGATGCTGAGGTGCGCCAGATAACCTCGGCAAATCCGCAAAGCTTTCTGCGTGTTACACGACCCGAGGCCGATTTTGGGACCGATGATCCGCCGGCCGCGTTTGCCGAAGCAAAAAAACTGCTTGAGCAATTTATCGCCGACGAAATGCTTGTGCCTGAGAACGACGATTGCCTTTATGTTTATCGCCTCGCATCGGGCGATCACCAGCAGACCGGCATCGTAGGATGCTGCGCGATCGACGATTATGATGAGGGCCGCATTGTAAAGCATGAAAAAACCCGCCCCGATAAGGTCCGCGATCGCACGAACCACATGCTTGCCCTACGGGCGCAAACAGGGCTGATCTTTCTCGCATTCCGCAATACGGACGCAATGCGAAAGCTGATAGCGAAAGCCGTCGCCGAAGAACCCGTTTACGATTTCACTTGTCCGAATTGCGTCCAGCAAACCGTTTGGCGTCTGCTGCGTTCTGAGGATTTCGTGCAAGCCTTTGCGGAGATACCAAACCTCTACGTCGCGGACGGCCATCATCGGGCCGAAAGCGCGTCGCTTGCGCGAAAAGAATTGCGTGACGCCAACCCGGATCATAACGGGGACGAAAGCTATAACTTTGTCATGGCCGGCATTTTTCCGGCCGAAGACCTTGCGATAATGGCTTATAACCGCGTCGTTCAGGATTTGAATGGGCTCTCGGCGGAAGAATTTTTAGGGAGGCTGAGCGAGAGTTTCGTAATAAATGATACCGGTGATCGACAGCCGAAACAGCGTGGTGAATTTGCGATGTATCTCGGCGGCAAGTGGTATAACCTGCGGCACAACGTAAATTATTTCCGCGAACCGGACCCGCTCGACCGGTTGGATGTGCAGATACTGCAGGCAAATGTTCTCGGGCCGATTCTCGGCATCGACGATCCGCGAACGGACCAGCGGATCATTTTTGTAGGCGGCGGCCGCGGCTTGGATGAGCTTGAGGAACACGTCAATAGCGGACGTGCCGCGGTGGCGTTCTCGCTATTTCCGACCACGATGGACGATCTTTTTGCCGTCTCGGACATGGGCGAGATAATGCCGCCGAAATCCACCTGGTTCGAGCCAAAGCTAAAGGACGGTCTTTTTGTTCATTTGATCTAAAGACTTCGCGTTCTTCTTTGCGCGCCTAGCGAGCTTGCGTGAAATGGTTTTTTAACTCACGCAAAGCTCGCTAAGAACGCAAAGGAAATCAAAAACACGTATTGATTTCCTATGATCGACCAAACGGAACTCGCCGCACTGCGGCAGGATTATTCGCAGCACGAGCTTTCCAAAAGTTCGGTCGCGCCTGACCCGTTCGATCAGTTTTCGAGATGGTTCGACGAGGCTATTACAGCCCAGATCGTCGAGCCGAACGCGATGCATCTTGGAACCTCAACACTCGAAGGCCTGCCTTCGGGCCGGACTGTGCTGTTGAAAGGGTTCGATAAGACAGGTTTTAAATTCTTCACGAACTACGACAGCGCAAAGGCACGCGACCTTGCCGCAAACCCTAACTGTTATCTTCACTTTCTGTGGAAGGACCTTGAACGGCAGATATTCATCCGCGGAACCGCCGTCAAAACTTCCGATGACGAATCGGACGAATATTTCGCTGCGCGCCCATACAAAAGCCAGATCGGTGCCTGGGCCTCGGAGCAGAGTTCGGTAATAGAATCCAGGGGAATTATCGAAAAGAAGTTTGAAGAACTAACCGCAAAATATCCGGAAAGCAATGTCCCACGCCCGCCGTTCTGGGGCGGATTTCGCGTCGCGCCCAACCAGTTCGAATTCTGGCAAGGCCGCCGCAGCCGCCTGCACGACCGCATTCTTTACACCCGCAGCGACGACAGTTGGAAAATTGCCAGACTGTCTCCATGAAAATAAGCAAAACTATCAACTAATTTTGAAAGAAATTCTTTGATTCAAGTGATAAGTCTGATAGTACATTTTGTAGAGTCGGCATTTATCACTGCGGTTGTCCTCACTTATGCTTTAGTCGATAATTAGACGAATGACCACGGCGGTTTCTTCCAAAATTTTTATGCTTGAAACTGAAAGGCTGATCATCCGCCCGTACACGTCCGACGATCTTGAAGAGCTGATCGA
>CADEEU010000344.1:0-1953 GCA_902826385.1 uncultured Acidobacteriota bacterium
CTCGCGAACGTCGAATCCGACCGGTTCGAACTTATTGCGGCATGTTTTTTGGCCAAAGACAAGGCGTTATGCGGCTCACGCACGCGGGACGTACTTCGCTGCCACCCTTCGCGCATCACTCGCAATATCTATCGTAACAAATATTCGTGTCGTCATCCTCGGCCTCCTTATCACACTTTTTGCTTAAGATTTCAGTCATTGGTAAACTTCTGCTCCGAATATGAAGTTTCTAAAGCTATTTTTCGCATTCTTAATTGTACTGATTATCATTGCCGCCACCGGATCGTACTGGGCCTTTAACTCGCTCAGCACACCGGTCGCGCATGCGAAAGCAAACGACGTCATCGTGATTGAAAAAGGCTCGACGCCGACCCAGATAATATCGAAGCTTTCGTCGGAAGGTATCTTGTCGAGCGAACTTCCGCTTAGAATTTATCTTCGCACCTTCGGCAACGCTGGAAACATGCAGGCGGGCGAATATCAGTTTAAGTCGCCGATCTCGCCGTTAGAGGTGCTGAAAGAGCTTGAAAAAGGCGAAACGCAAACAACCAGGCTAACGATCCCCGAAGGTTTTACGCGGTTCGATATCGCAAAGCGGATCGCGGCAAATTTTCCGCAAAATCCGCCGATGGATGAAAAACAGATTCTCGCACTGATGGATGACACATCGCTGATCCGCGACACCTCGCCGAACGCCGCTAATCTGGAAGGCTACATGTACCCGAGCACCTATGACGTTCCCAAAGGAGCCAAAACCGCCGACATTATCAAGATGACGGTCGAACAATTCAAGCGTTTCTGGAAACCCGAATGGGGCCAGCAAGCGAAATCGCTCGGCCGCACGCCGCACGAAATTGTCACCATCGCCTCGCTGATAGAAACCGAAACCGGAGTCGAACGCGAACGCCCGATCGTTGCGGGAATAATCAACAACCGTTTGTCCAGAAACATACCGCTCGGCATTGACCAGACAAACGTGTATATCGCAAAGATGCTGGGCAAATGGGACGGCACGATTCACAAAAGTGATTTGGAAGTAGATTCGCCTTACAATACCCGAACCAAGACCGGAATCCCGCCCGGCCCAATCTCGTCCGTAACCGAAAGCTCAATCCGCGCCGCCCTCAACCCGCAGCCAAACGATTACATTTTTTATGTTAGAAACGTCGATCTGAACGACGGCTCTCACTGGTTCTACGCCTCGGCGGCGGAGTTTGAGAAAGGGAAGGCAAAGTATCAGCAGTGGCTCGAAAAAGAGAGGCGGGAGAAACGAGCGAACGAGGCAAACACACAGTGATCAAACTCCTCGCCCTTGACCTTGACGGCACGTTGCTCGATTCGCGAGGTACGGTCACACAGGCTAACCGCGAAGCTATCCGGGCGGCAGAGGACGCGGGTGTTTTGGTCACCATCGCGACTGGACGCCGATTTCGGGATGCCCGGCCGGTCGGGATCGAGATGGAGTTTAATGCGCCGCTCGTAACGCATAATGGTGCTTTGCTCAAATATGCCGAGTCGCTTGAAACGGTGACGGCTTCCCTGCTCGATCTCGAAACGACGCGAGAGATAGTCCGCGTGGGAAAGCTTTACGGCGGAGACGCTTTGGTCAGCTCCGACCCACATGGAAAAGGTTCGATGCTTTACGATCGAGTCTCCGACGACAATATTCCGTTGCAAAGATACCTTGCCTGGGCAACGCGACTTCATGGTGACGATGCGGAGAACGCGGTGATGCATGTTAGTGATCTTCACAAAGCACTTCCAGATCATGAAGTAATTCACATCTCGTTTTCCGGTTCTTGCGAGACAATGAACAAGATGCTCTCTTTTCTAGAGAACGAGCTTGCCGAAACGGTAACGATCCTGCCGACCATTTATCCGCAGATGGATTTCACACTTATCGATATTCTGCCGCCCGGAGCAACAAAAGGAACCGGCATCGAGAAACTCGCA
>CADEEU010000344.1:1963-3621 GCA_902826385.1 uncultured Acidobacteriota bacterium
AATGGTCATCGGCGATAAGTTTAACGACCTCGACATGCTAGAATTCGAGGGAACGCCCGTGGTAATGGGAACCGCCGACCTAAGTTTGCTTTAGCGGCCCGAATTTTATAAAACATTATCTAACGACGAAAGCGGTGTGGCAGCGGCCGTGGAACGCTTTATATTGCATAAGGAGAATTTAATAAGTGGCTAACAGAACAGCGGTTATCGAAACGACGAAAGGAACAATCAAATTCGAGCTTTTAGAACAGGACTCGCCGAAGACAACGGAAAACTTTCGCATCCATGCAGGCAACGGCTATTATGACGGAGTCATCTTTCACCGAGTCATCCCGAATTTTATGATCCAGGGCGGCGATCCGCTCGGCGAAGGCTATGGCGGGGAGTCGGCATGGGGCGGAAAGTTCGACGATGAAATAGACCGTGGATCGGATCTTTACGCTGGTATTTACGACAAAGGAACCGTGGCAATGGCTAACGCTGGACCGAACACCAACGGTTCGCAATTCTTTATTATGCATGCGGATTACGGGCTGCCGCCGAGCTATACCAAATTCGGCCGCGTCCTTGAGGGCCAGGAAGTCGTGGATGCCATAGCGAACGTGCCTCGCAATCCTAACGACAAACCGCTTGAACCGGTCGTGATGGACCGCGTTTACATCGAAGAAGTCGCCGCCTGATGAGAGCCGTCGTCCAGCGGGTCGCGCGTGCCAAGGTCACCGTCGGATCGGAAGTCACAGGCGAGATTGGGCCCGGCGTTCTGCTTCTTTTAGGCGTATCGGGCAAAGATACGGAAACCGATGCCCTGTATCTGCTGGACAAAACGCTGAACTTGCGGATCTTCGACGATGCCGATGACAAGATGAATTTGTCGCTGTTGGACACTGGCGGCGGGCTGTTGGTTGTTTCGAAATTTACGCTGTACGGCGATGTCCGAAAAGGCAGGCGGCCTTCTTACATCGATGCTGCCCGGCCGGAGGACGCTAATCGTTTGTACGAATTCTTCGTCGCCGAAGCAAAAAAACGGATATCGAAAGTTACGACCGGTCGATTTCAGGCAATGATGGATGTAGAACTTGTCAACGACGGGCCTGTAACGATTTTGATCGACAGTGAACGAAATTTTTAGAGCGCGACGACCCGACACAAATTTATGAGAAGAAACGTCCTTATTCTACTAACTGCCGTTATATTTTTTGGAATTTCATGCGGTGGTGCCGCACCGGCCCGCAACGCGAAAACTGGCCTCGCCACCGGCGTCAAACCGGTGGCTGACCAGGAAGTCGCCGTGATCGAGATGGAAAACGCATCGGCATACGGAACGATTACTATCGAACTGTACTCTAACGTCGCCCCCAAAGCTGTCGCTCAGTTCAAGGCCCTGGCGAAAGAAGGCGTTTACAACGGAACAACTTTTCACCGCATTAATCCATCGGTTATCCAGGGCGGCGACCCGAACTCAAAGGATGAAGACCCGAATAATGACGGCATGGGCAAATCGAACAAGCCGAACGTCCCGGCAGAATTCTCCGACATACCATATGACGCTGGAATCGTCGGTGCTGCGCGAGGCCAGGACATAAATTCGGCCAATTCGCAGTTTTTTATTACGCTAAAGCGCGAACCCGCATTTGACAAAAATTACACGATCTTTGGAA
>CADEEU010000345.1 GCA_902826385.1 uncultured Acidobacteriota bacterium
GGCTGAACCTCTACTGTCGATATACTCATATGCGATTAAAAAACTACTTAAGTCATTCTACAACATACACCTGGTCCTGAGTGACGGGAAAATCGACCGATCACTCTTGGCTGTTGTTTTTCGCTGCTTCGGTATATATTTTCGATATGTTTCGGTCTTTTGCTCTCACTTTCTTTCTACGAAGTTTTTCGGTGTCGCGGTTGCGCAAGATAGTGTTGCTCTGGGCTGCCCCAAGATATCGGTCGTTGGGCGCTCGCGCAATCTGCCATACCATCAGATAAATTGCCAAGATCGTTGTTGAAATGAAAAAAATAGCAATACCCGCACTGCCGGGCGCAATTCTACTTACCTTGGCCTTCGCAATCTTGGCGAGCGCTCAGGTTTTGCGGCCGGGTGATTATGCGGTCGAGATGCTAAAGGCCGAGGATGCGCGGCGGTACGATGCGGCGGTAGAGAAATTTTTGACCGGCAAGCACGAAGAGCGGGTAGTCGTTCGTGCGTTGCTGGCAACGGGCCGGATCGGGGACGAGCGGGCGGTTGCTGCGGTTTCGGCGTTGTTAAAAGGCGGTTCGCCGAAGGTGCGTGAGATGGCGGCGTTTGCGCTCGGTGAGATCGAGTCGATTAAAGCGGCCGATGCGATACTTGAGACGCTGCGTGCGTCGGACGTGCCCGATGCGGTGCGGGCACGCGCCGTCGAAGCGGCAGGCAAAATAGCCGGGGCAAACGTAAATCCGGTTCGGGTACAGGGAATTGCAGATAATCCGAAGGTCGTCGAACTGGGCGACGCGATCCTGGACACACTTGAGGCCGAGGAAGCAAAACGGATGCTGAGACATCGCGACACCGTTCTGCTCGGACTGACGGCGGCACTGCGGGCACGGCCCGATGGCGGCGACGCGGTCGTGGCCTTATTTCTGACAAATCTCGACGCTCGGATCAGGTCGGATGCGGCAAACACGCTGGCGCGACTTCGGGCAAAAAACGCGAACCTCGCTCTTCGGGGAATGCTAATGAGCGACGACGACCCGACCGCACGCGCAAACGCCGCCCGGGCATTGGGTTCGGCCGAGGACAAAGAATCAATCAACATTTTGATCGACGCCGCTACCGAAGACGAAGATTCGCGGGTTCGCGTCTCGGCGATCAGGACACTGGCGGCACTCCGCGATCCGTACGCGGTCGACCGTCTTTTGGCACATGGCGAGAAGCTGCTGGCCAAGGCCAGAACCGGGAGCCGGAGCGGCCGGGTTACCAGACAGGCAAAGCAGGCCGCTAGTCCGGCGGAAAAAAGCGAGCTGCTTGAAATCGCCACGACGCTCGGGCGGCTGATACCTAAAACCAACGACGCACGCACCGTTAAGTTCCTGACCGCCCTCGGCGAGGCGGACCGGTACCGCTCGCCCGAGACCGAGATCGCATTCGCCCGAATTGCACCGAAGAAGTACAGCGAATACCTGGTCGCTAAAGACGAAAAGTCAAAGCTTGCTCCGTGGGCCGTGGACGCGGCTTTGCTAGGCATTCGCGAACTCGCCGGCTTGGGAACTACTGACGAAGAGATCGCCTTGAAGAAAGACGCTGTCGAGCAGCTTAGCAAAAGTCTGACCAGGTTTGCTGCAGGAGGCCAATCGCCGACGGCTATGTCTATGCCCGAGCTTTTGCAATCGCTCGCGGTCTTCAAGCCGGAAGGCTACGAACGCGAGATTCGCGAAAGTCTGAAATACGACGACCCGATCATCCGTTCGACCGCCGCCCAGATTCTGGAGGGTCTTCCGGCAAATGCCGCAAATATCGACGCACTGAAAGCCGCTTTCGAACGGACCTTTTTGATCGATAAAAAATATAACGACGCTCCGCTTGCGATCCTCGATGCCATCTTCACGATGGACAAGAAAGGGTCCGTTTCAACCTTCGTTCGGGCGGCAAACTCACCGGACCATCTTGTGCGGCAGAGAGCTTTGAGGATGTTGTCCGATAAGGACTTACAAAACGTGCCGGAAGCTGTCGCAGCCCGAAGCAAGATCGACATGCGTGTGCAGCCCTACGAGCCAAAAGCCGGAACTAAGCTCGGCCAAATACTAAATACAGACGCGGATTACCGACGCGCGGCCGCGAGAAAAAACGGCTCGGTACGGGCGGTGCTGACGACGCAGAAGGGAACGTTCACCATCGACCTGCTGCCGGAAGACGCTCCGCTGACGGTGGACAATTTTGTAAAGCTTGCACGTTCAGGTTACTTCAACGGCCTCGAAGTACACCGCGTCGTTCCGAATTTTGTAATGCAGGACGGCGACCCGCGCGGCGACGGAAACGGCGGTCCGGGCTGGACGATAAGGTGCGAAGTGAACATGGTGCCGTACGACCGCGGCGCCGTCGGCATGGCGCTCAGCGGAAAAGACACCGGCGGCTCGCAGTGGTTCGTCACCCACTCGCCCCAGCCGCATCTGGACGGCGGCTACACCGTGTTCGGAAGAGTGAACGAAACCGACATGAAGGTCGTAGATAAGATCGTGCGGGGAGATTTGATTGTGAGCGTACGCATAGTTGAGGACGCGTTAAGGCGGAGATGAGAGTCGTTGCGTGTCTCCCAGCCAGATGATCAAAAAATGGAAGAAATCGAACCTCGCCGTGCATTCGGCGGGCTGACAAAGGACGAGCGGCGGCAGGTTGAGATTGAGGAGGGGCTTGAGAATTTGTCTCATTACCTCGACGGCCTTTTTCGCATTCCCGGCACGGGCTGGCGGTTCGGTTTGGATTCGCTGATCGGGCTGATCCCGAATGTGGGCGACACGCTTACGTCATTTGCCTCGTTTTACATTCTGCTCGCAGGCGTGCGTTATGGAGTGCCGAAAATCACGCTGCTGCGGATGGCGTTCAATATCGGGCTCGATTACGTTGTCGGAACGATTCCATTCCTCGGCGATGCGTTCGATTTTGTCTGGAAAGCCAACAAACAAAACATGGATCTTATCCGCGAGCGAGCAGCCGGACACGGCAAAGGCACGACAAGCGACTATGTATTTGTGTTCGGGTTGATAGCATTGTTGATCCTGCTTCTGATCGGATCCATTCTCGTTAGCGCCTACGTAATATGGGCAATCTTGTGGGAGTTGTTTACCGGCAATATCTAGAAGTTTCCCAGCGAACTAAAAGTCAGAACAACATTTTAGGCTGACTCATTGGATTGAATGGAGCTCCTATCTCCAGCCGCCGATCAACGCAGACAACAGATTCTGTCCACGCTTATCGGCGACTATGAGTTTTTCCAGTCCAGCTCAGTCCAGATAACCGAATTTGCCTTGCCGAAAATCGTCGATCGCCTGGGCAAGCTCCGCCTGGGTGTTCATCAGGAATGGGCCGTACTGGGCAATCGGTTCGTTCAGCGGTTCGCCGCTCATCAGCAGGAAGATGCTGTCCTCAAGGGCCGCGATCCTTAGCTCTTCACCTTCGCGTTCGAAAAGAGCGAGATTGTTTACCGGCACTTTTTCATCTCCGTTAACGAGCGCAGAGCCCTCAATGGCGAGCAGTGCGGTCGTGTAGCCCGCGGGAAAGGAAAGCTCGACCGTTTCACCCTTTTTCATCTTCAGGTTGTAAAGATTGACTGGAGTGAACGTC
>CADEEU010000346.1 GCA_902826385.1 uncultured Acidobacteriota bacterium
CACGGCCGTGAGAATCGCAAAAACGATGTAGAACGGGGGCTTGATTAGAAAATGACCGACGATAAGTTAATTAGAGACGAAGCTCAACGAGCGGCAAACTACGAAGCTATCAAGTCAAGCGTTAAAGCAGATGTCTCTGACGAGATAGCCTATGAAGCTGAAAAGACGCGTGGTCAAGACATTCCCGCAGTTGCTGGGAACATGCGGAACCAGGCGGTCGAAGAGGTCGTTGAAACTCATCGCGAAGTGGAGCGCGGACGCGTCGTTGCTCGAGTATCGCAGATAATCGATTATATTTTCTTTGTGATCTACGGGTTGTTGGCTATACGGCTTATTCTCGAGCTTTTTGCTGCCAGAGAGAACGTCGCATTCTTCCGATTTATCAAATCCGTGACGGACCCGTTCTACTGGCCTTTTCGCGGCCTGGTCCCGAGTCCGTCAACGCCCGATGGATTTTCGCTAGAGCTTCCGATTATCGTAGCAATTATTGTGTATGCCCTGATTCACATGGCGATAAACGGAATTCTTCGTATGCTTGCTCATCGCAAAGTTGAGATCTAGGGCCGCTGATCGTTCGCAAAAACGAGTTTGTCGGCAAAGATCCACTTGAACATCTGATCGGCAACAGGCTGATTTACGGCCTTGAAAGACTGGTACATATTGAGAGCTGACTGACGGTCGTTAGCCATTAGATAAATCTTACAGAGAATAAGATTGGCTTCCTCATCATCGGGCGTGATTTTCATGACGTCGCGCATTTTTGCGATAGCGTCCGTGTACCTTCCTTTTTTTGCGTACAGAACAGCTTGGTAACGTTTTACTTCAGTCTTATAAGGATCCAGTTTCTCCGCCTTTGCGAGATATTCTTCGGCGAGTTTTGACTTTCCCGCCCAGAGATATGTCGCACCGAGATTGAAATTTCCTAAAGCGTAATCAGGGTTTAGTTCTACCGATTTTTTCAGCGACTCGATTGCGAGATCATACTTACCTAGCTTTTCATACGTTACGCCGAGCTGATTGCGGGCTTTAGGGCATTTCGGGTCCAATTCGATACTGTGTTTTAGTAACTCAGCGCCTTTTTCCGCCCGTCCGGCCAGCATGTGAGCTGATCCCAGATTCATGTAGGCATCGGCATACTCAGGTTTCAACCTAGCGGCTTCCTCAAGCAGGCCTATAGCTTCGTCGTATTTCTTCTCGCCGACCAAAGCCACGGCTCGGTTGTTAAGCTCGCGTGCCTTAGCCGAATTTGAATTATCCTGTCCGGATGCCCCACCCGGAAATACCGCAAAGAACAAAAGTCCAACGATAAAATTTGTAAGAAATGCTGCACTCGAATTATTACGCATAACATGCTCCTTAATGAAAAAATACAAAGGAGTTTCATGTTCGGCGGATGGTCGCTGCCTCTATACAGGTATGATTTTTGCTTAGGCACTTTCAACGAGATAAAACTTCGCGTCGAATGCGACCGTTTCTCCGCTGGCACGAAACGAATGGATCGCAGCGAAAATCAAACTCAGGGCTTGGCCTTCGTCGTGAATTTGGTTCTCACAACGGAATACACCACCAAGCACCAAAAAGTTGCAGGAATTTTAGGTTTTTTCTTGCGGAAGATATTGTAAACATTGAGCTTATCCAATCGGTTGGAATAAGTTCATTTTATCGCACTACTAGACCGGAAAGCGGCCCTGGCACATCCAAAATTGGAGGGAATCAACCTATTTGAGATCCGGATCGTTTTCGCGGTAGATGCTGAAAGGTGATAGAGGAGCGTCCTCTTTGCAAACGTAGGCAGCGACCCGAACATAGTAGCGGGCCCTGATCATATCGCGGAATACCACGCGTTTCTCGGCGTCGGCAAGGCGGTTCGTATCCATTTCGACGATCGGTCCGCCTCGAGGCCCTATACGGAAAGAGACTTTGCTGCCCTCTTTATCGATCTTCTTAACTCTTCCGGAAACATTTTTCATCGGACATTCGCTCAGCCCTTGAATGTCCGTCAACGCGATGAGCTTGCCGCTTTTCGAATATGTAGGAGATGCCAAACCCGCCGTTTGAGCGATTGTTGGTATTGAGGCTAGAAAAATAATTAACGATAAAAAAACTCGCATTATCATATTTTACCCAAGGTTCATTACTTAAAACAAAGATCTCGTCCAGCCTCCGTCGACGGGTATCGAGGTTCCGGTGATATAACTTGCCCTTTCCGAAACAAGAAAAGCCGCAAGAGCTGCAAATTCTTTCGGTGTGCCGAGACGTCGCATCGGAATCTCAGACTCCCAACGCGAAACAATTTTGGACGATTCAGAGCCTTCTCTTTCGGCTAAAGTTTGAGCCAATTGCTTTACTCGTTCGGTAGCCGTATATCCCGGCAGAATGTTGTTTACTGTGATTCCATCGGCAGCGACTTCGTTTGCAAGTGTTTTCGCAAAGCCGGTTACGGCAGCACGAAGGCTGTTTGAGAGAATCAGATCATCAACCGGCTGCTTCACGGCAATCGAAGTAATGTTCAAAATGCGACCCCAGCCGTGTTGCTTCATACCAGGCAACACTAGCCTTGTAAGATCGAGAACGCTTTTGAGAAGCGTACGCGAAGCTTCTTCCCACGCTTCCGTGCCCAGATTCGCAAACTTACCGGCGGGCGGCCCTCCTGCATTCGTGACTAAAATATCTATTCGCCCGAATTTTTCAATTCCACGATCGAAGACGCGCTGAACGTCGTTTGACTCCGATAGGTCACCGGAAATGGCCAGAACATTAGGACCAAAACGCTCTGCTATAGAAGTTCCCGCACTTTGAATCGATTCGCTGCTTCGCGAACACATCACGATAGACGCACCTTCGGCGGCCAATTCTTCGGCAACGGCAAAGCCCAAACCACGACTCGAAGCAGCGACGAGTGCGACCTTTCCTTTCAATCCCAAATCCATCGAAATTACTTTTGTCGAAGGTAATCGTCAGTCTTATCCAACCAATCCTGACGGGGCGGGCTGAAAACATCAACGTCAAGCGTGTCTTCCAGCGCCTCGGCCTTGTGAGGAACGTTTGACGGGATGACCAGTACTTCACCGGCCTTGACCGTTACCTCTTCGGATTCGTCAGCTCCGATCCAGAAATGAAGCGCACCTTCCAGAACATACGTAAGCTGCTCATTTTCATGCGAGTGCTGCGGCACGAGGCAGCCCTTCTTTAAGTAAACATGCGTCAACATCATCCGGTCGGCGGTGATCAGCCGTCGGTCCAAAAGATCGCTCACTCGCTCTTTCGGCATATCATCCCAGCGGTAGAATTGCGTTAGATTGTCTGACATAAGTTTAACCTTCTGTTTTGCTGTTGCGTATTCTAACAGAGTTTCTCAATCTCGGCTTTTTGAAGTAACCTATTATAAACAAATACATTAGGCAGCGGTAATATGGCTAAGAATCTTCTACTTTCTCTCGACGGCAACGAATTTGAGGTTGTGATCACAAAGCTCGACCGTGAGGACCTTTACGGCTCGGTCGAGATTGAAGCATTTGACGAAAAAGGTAAGCCGGCAGTTCTGAAAGTGCTGGCGGCCGATGGGAAAACGGTGAACGCGAAAGGGGGAAGCTGCGTCGAAGCAA
>CADEEU010000347.1 GCA_902826385.1 uncultured Acidobacteriota bacterium
GTTGGCTCCGAGGTCGATGAAGAGGTCATAGATTTCGTTAACAACTTCTTCGGGCCTCGCATCCTGACGGTCTATTTTGTTGACGAGAGCTATGCAGGGAAGTTTTAGTTCAAGAGCTTTGCGCAGTACGAATCGTGTCTGCGGCAGGCAGCCTTCCGCTGAATCTACCAGCAAAACGATGCCATCCACCATCTTCAGAACTCGCTCCACCTCACCGCCGAAATCGGCGTGGCCCGGCGTATCGACGATGTTGATCTTATAATCGCCGTAACGCACGGACGTGTTCTTC
Organism: uncultured Acidobacteriota bacterium; assembly: GCA_902826385.1. Lineage (GTDB taxonomy): Bacteria > Acidobacteriota > Blastocatellia > Pyrinomonadales > Pyrinomonadaceae > OLB17. The sequence continues at coordinate 290 of CADEEU010000347.1, forward strand.
GCCATGATGGTGATGCCGCGTTCGCGTTCGAGGTCCATCGAATCCATCACGCGTTCTACTACCGCTTCATTGTCACGATAGGTTCCCGATTGCTGCAGCATGGCATCGACCAACGTTGTCTTGCCGTGGTCGACGTGTGCGATTATTGCGATGTTTCTGATCTTTTCCTGACTCGTCATTGCTGTAATTCCTCGCCAAAAGGCAAACGAACATAATGACGTATCGCGGAGCGAAAGGCAAAGCGGAGCACAGGGAGTTTTTCATGTAAAGACTGCGAAGAACGCAAAGGAAAACCGAAGTAGAGAATTAAAAAAGCGGGTCGATCGTTGATCGGCCCGCCTTAAATAGGTTCAGATAACTGCTCGAACGATCAGCCCGCTTTGCCGTTGTCGACCTTTAGGTTGTTCGTTACGCTGAACACGTTCGGTACGCCGTTGGCGAGGATGTTCATTAAATTATAGTCACCCTTGTTCGCGACATAACCTTCCAGCGTCACATGTCCGCGGTCGACGACCAGGCGAACCGACGGGTTCACCTCATAAAGATAGCGGTACAAGCCGCCCCGGCGGGCCAGGGTCCTGTACAAATTAACCCTGATCGAATCGTCAAAGCTGCCCGGAGGCAGAATTTCGATGTTGTTTACGACGTTTGTCACGCCCGGAATATTTTTTACGCGATTCCTGGCATCGCTTTTGTTAATTCCGTTTCGCACCTTGCCGTAAAGCGTTACTGTCGATCCTTCGACCTTGAACGAAATAAAGTCAAACACCTCATAACGGGGCATTCTTAATATCTGCCTCGTTACGTTTTGCTCGATCGTCCGTCCCGATTTCGTATCGGAGTAACTTTGAGCATTAATTGCATTGAATGAAAACGCAATAATTGCGAAGGTTAACGCGATAAATTTGCTGTATGATCTCATTACCCAAGCTTCTCCTTAAATAAAAATTCTATCCGTTTTGCGCCGGTTTTTTTGATGAACTAACCCGCGCCTAACTCGACGCATATATGACGCTTTTTTTGCACAAACGGATGTCCGGAAAGTGGATCTGCGAGGTTTCAAAGGCCGTTAAAACCCTGTTGTCGAAGGGCTTCGTAAAGCACTATGCCGACGCTGTTAGCAAGGTTCAAGCTTCTGATTTTGGAGTTGAGCATCGGGATAGTAAGGCAATTGTCCTTATTCGCGGCAAGAACGGTTTCAGGAAGTCCGCGCGTTTCGGGCCCGAAAATCAGACAATCGTCGCAATCGAAGGAAAATTCCGTATATCGACGTTTGGACTTTGTCGTCATATACAAGAAACGCGATTCGGGAAGCGCGGCGTAAAGGGCGTCGAGATCGACATGACGGTGGAGTTCGACTTCGTTCCAATAATCGAGGCCGGCACGTTTTAACGTGCGGTCGTCCATGCGAAAACCTGTGACGCCGACGATGTGCAGCGGAGTCGCAGTCGCCGCACACAAACGTGCGATATTGCCGGTATTTGGCGGTATTTCGGGTTCGAACAATGCCACGTGCATGCAGGATAGATGTTAGTTTGCTTCGGGCCCGGACGCGAAACGTTTTGAGCATCTTTTTACGGCCCGTCATCATCAATTCTGGTGTCGGAACCAATTGTAACGGATGCGTTGCGTTATGTTACAATCACGGATTGTTCTGATCTAATTAACTTCCAGGAGTTTGTATTTGGTGCATTTATCCCTTAAACGCTCTTTTTGCGCGGTAATTCTGGCCGTTATGGCGGCTGTTTTTGCCTTTGGGCAAGAAGCGGTTCGGCCGACCCCGTCACCTTCTCCAACGCCGGCGGCGACCCCGTCTCCGACACCACCGGCTTTGAGCGGCAAAGACGCATTAAAGAATCCGACTGCCGAGCAAATTGCTGAAACATCCATTTTCGTCTACGGATTGGGCGGCGGCCGTGCGGTGCTCAATCAGATCAGAAAAACGTCGCTCGAACGCGGCCGGATCAGCGTGATGAACGGCGAAGGACGAATGGAACAGGCCAGCTACCAGCGTTGGATCAAGCGCGGCGACAACCTGACGAAGGAAAAGATCAGACTCGATCAGGAATTTCCGTCAGCCCGGTATTCGCTGGTTTACAGCGATGAAAGAACCTTCGGTATCTTTAACGACGAAGTATTTACGCCGCGCGAAGATGCTTCGCGGTCGTTTCAAAACCAGATATTTTTTGGCCTGGACGCGTTGCTCAGGTACAAGGAAAACGAATCGAAACTGGAGCTTGGCGGAAAAGACAAGATCGGCGGCGTAGATATGCACCTTGTGGACGTTACCGACAAACAAGGCAGAAAGACGCGTTTTTATATCAGTGCCAAAAGCTATCGCGTAATCATGCTTGATTACGAAGATCAGGGCACCAAGTACCGACGTAAGTTCTACGACTACAATGTAGCGCAGGGAACGCTGGTCCCTTTCCGCTCGGTGCTTTATGCCGGCGGCAAGATAGTGGAGGAAACAGATATCGGAACGGTGACTTACGGGCAAAAGATCGAAGACACTATGTACGCCGCCAACTAGATATCAAAAAAACTAATTCACTTATGCCGCGATCAGTTGGTCGCGGCATTTTTTTGCAACTTTGTCCACGGTCGTGAGTGGTAATGCTCTGCAAGTCCCAATTTTGCAGAGGAGATATCACTTAAAAAATGAACCCGCTAAAAAGCGTCTCAATCTTTACCTTCGCTCTCCTGTTTTTTATCACGGCATTGGCCGTACCGGCCCAAACGGAGCCGAAAGTTTCGCTCGCCGGTCCGAGTTATGAGGCCGCGCTTCATGTGCTGCTCGGTTCCGATCAGACGAAGGGCGGTGACACACTGCCGCCCGCCCTGGCTCCGATTGCAAGACAGGTCAGATCGGATTTCGGCCCGATCAGTTTAAAGGTCGTCGAAACCCATCTCGGCCGATTGTCTAACAATGGAGCCCTGGAATATAAGGGAGTTTCCAGCGGCTATATGCCTGGCGTCGATGTCGGTGCTCCTATTTTCGTTGATTGGCGGCTGGTAAATCTAATGAGTGCTCAAAACGCTGCCGGCCAGAACGTTTATCAATTTCAATCTTTCCGCTTTGGTGCCCGTGTACCTGTACGGATCGGGGAAGGTGCCGCTCCGATCAATTATGAGTCGATCGGCCTAACACTTGACCGTTTCAACGTTCGCGATGGTGTTCCTACGCTGGTTGGTACGCTGACACAGCCTAAAACCGACGGAACACTGTTTTTGGTGCTGACGGTCAAAGGCGTCGAGAAGTAACAAAAAAGTGAATATTTTCGCAACCTTAAAAGCCGTCCGGCGTG
>CADEEU010000348.1 GCA_902826385.1 uncultured Acidobacteriota bacterium
ACAGTTTGCTACGGCGCGTCCTTATTCGGCGATAGCGGGAATTGACCTCGACGGTGACGGATTAGCGGGCATTGACCGTATCTGCGCCAGCACCAGTCCGGCCGCGGTTTTTGCCGTCCGGGGTAACGTGGCGGCAGTTACTGCTTTGAATCCGTTGGGCTGCCAACAGTCGCGTGTCAACAGCCTTCGAAATGGCTTTGTTGTAAACGGAACTAATGTCGAGGAGCGAAGCGGACGTTTCTTCAATGTTGACCTTCGTACGACAAAGACATTCAAGTTCGGAGAAAAATACGCCTTGGCTGCGTATCTTGATTTATACAATCTGTTCGATACGGAGAATCTTTCGTTTGCCTCGCGTATCGGCAACAGCACTCCGGCAACCACCAGTTCGTTTCTGACGCCGCAGTCTCTGTTCGGTCCGGGCTTCGGTCCGCCGGTGGGCCGACCGTTTACGGCACAAATCGGAGCACGATTTACTTTTTAACCACTGAGGGTTACCTCCATTCTCAAGGCATCTCGAAAGGGATGCCTTTTTTTCGTTCTGCATACGCCAAGTCATTTATTACAATTTTCAAAAGTTGCACTTATTATCTGAATTCAAGACTAGCGATGTTGCGTGCGTAAGATATTTGACAATCCACGCAACACGCGCGAACATTTATCTCGTACCTGCCTGCTGCAGGTTTGATGTTTGATAAACCGAATTTTCTTGTGATGTCGGAGGTTGCGTTGGCGATGATGTCAAAAATCTCGAACGACAGGCGTAACTTGTTGTATTGGTTAATTTAAGGCCGAAATCGTCTCACTCAGTTATATGTCCGCCCGGCGTGAGACGAAATCGGGCTTAAACGCTGCAAACATGATACTTAACCCGTCTCATTTTTCGTAAAAAAGTGAGACGACTTGGAGTTCAACGGGGTACGTCATGATCGGCATCTTTCCAACGCCGATCCTTGCGCCGGCATGCGCGGAGCGGCGCAAAAACGGGCGAAAACTAAGGGTTGAATCCGCCGATCGCGGCTTCGGCGGGTGGTTCGTCGGGGCGGAAGATGGTTTTGGCGCGGTCTAGTTTTTCAGGGCTTCCTAGCAGAACAACAGTGTCGCCGGCCGAGAGCGAGTAGTTTGCACCGGGGCTGATCTTGGTTTGGCCATCGCGGACCACAGCGATGACGGTCGCTCCGCTTTTTCCGCGAAGGTCGAGTTCGCCCAGCGTTTTGCCGACAACGGGCGAGTCTTCTGCGAGGGCTATCGTATCGGTACTTGCCGCGTCGATGGCGGCGGTTATGTCGTCAGGACGGGCCGGCGGCGGAAGCGACGGTGAACGCAGCATCTCGTAACCCTGACGGCGAATGCGTTCGATCTGGCTTTCGATCACGTTTCGGGGCAGGCCATAACGATGGAGAACGCGCGAAAAGATCTCGATACTGGTTTCGAACTCTTCGGGGATGACCTCGTTGGCACCGAGTTCGAAAAGCTCGGTGATCTCGGCCACATAACGAGTGCGAACGATAATGTGCAGTTTTTCGCTAAGGCGTCTTGCCTGATCGACCGTGCGGCGGGCGGCGGGAGCATCCGACATCGCCAGCACCAACGCCCAGGCACGTTCCACCCCGGAGTGCAGCAGCACTTCGCGTCGTGTCGCGTCGCCAAAATTGATCTTTTCGCCCTTGTCCTTTGCCCGGCGCACGACATCGGCGTTTAGTTCGAGGATGACGTAAGGCACGCCGACGGTTCGCAGCACGCGTGCGAGATTTCGGCCGTTCAATCCGTAACCGACGATTATGACGTGCTGCTGCAAACCGCCGCTCGACGTCATGTGAATGTCGTCGTCTTCCGAATTTTCGAATTCGGACGCACCTCCGTCTTTCAAAAGTTTCTGGATCGTATATCCGGCACGCGGTGCGAGAGAGATCAGAAACGGCGTGGCGATCATTGAAATTATCGAAGCCGCGAGAAACGTTTGATAATCGCTGTCCGGCAGCAAATTCGTTCCGCGTCCGGCCTTTGCCAGCACGAAAGAAAACTCGCCGATCTGTGCCAGCCCAAGCGCGGACATGGTCGCAATACGCTGAGGAAAACCCAGTATGCGAATAATTCCCCAAACTATCAGAGCTTTTCCTAAAATGAGTGCTCCTACCAAAATGAGAACAGGCAGAAAATTCTGCATCAACGTTGCGACGGATAACAACAGGCCGATCGATACAAAGAAAAGACTGTTGAAAACGTCACGGAACGGCAAAATTTCAGATGTGACCTGGTGGCTGTATTCCGAATCGGCAAGCACCATGCCAGCGATAAACGCCCCAAGAGCCAGTGAAAGTCCGAAATGCGAAGTGACCCAAGACAGGCCCAGAAAAAAAAGTACGACCGTCAGCAGAAAGGCTTCGGGACTTCGGAGATGAGTGATTTTCTTGAGCAGTTTCGGCAGCAGAAACCAAGCACCGAGCACTATGACGACAAGCGCGATCAGCGATCCGCCGAGACTTATAAGAATGCGGCTGGTGGAAACAATGTCGTCGCCGCCCAGGATCGGGACAAGCAAAAGCATCAGCACTATGCTGATGTCCTGAAACAGGAGAATTCCGATCGCGGTCCGGCCGTGCGGAGCATCCACCTCGTTTCGATCGACGTAGCTTTTAAGCACGATTGCCGTGCTGGACAATGCAACAAGAAATCCGAAAAAGACGGCTTGTCCGGCCCCTCTGCCGAACATCATCGCTATAAACGCGGTAATCCCGACGGTTATCGCGACCTGTAATCCGCCGCCGACAAGAACGAGCGTCTTCATCTCGCGCAAGCGTCGCAACGAAAATTCGAGGCCGATGGTAAACAGCAACAGCATCACGCCGATCTCGGCAAGCACTTCGATCGCTTCGACCTCGTGTATCCAGCCCAGCCCGTACGGCCCGATTGCGATGCCCGACAGAATAAGCCCAACCAGCAGCGGCAGCTTCAACCGCAGGCAGAAAAACGCCACCGGCACGGACACCAGCAGAATGATCAAAAGATCTGCGAAAAGCTGCGGAGTATGCATTTTGCGATGTTCTGAAGCGTTTTTATTTTCGGCGTTTTTGGACCAAATTTCAACACGCCGCGCAAAAAGCGTCGGTCGGCCGTTGATTTTGCGCCCGTTTGCGGCGAGAATCTTCTCGCTTTTCAACTCGACCTTTAAGGAGAACGCAATGAAAACAGTTTCGACGCTGGGGCTGCTTATTTTCGCACTGACATTTTGCGGACTTGCGGACCGGCTTAAAAAAATGACCGGTTCGTCGGAGTCATCGTCAAATTCTTCTTCGACTTCACCGACAGGAAATGATCCCAAATCGTCGGGACCGCAAGTAGAAAAGGCCAAACTGAACTCGGAACAACAGGCAATCGCCGACGCCGCGACCGAGACAAAATGGGACGACCAGGCAATTTCGTGGCGGCTGCCGTCAGGCAGGAAGAAAACTGATATGAAAAAAGAAAAGGCGTTGTTCACTTCGTCCGACGCTGCTTGTATGATTCCGACGGTTTCGACTATGCTTGACGACTTCCCGTCGGATGTCAGTCTAAAAGCGACGTACAACAGCACGCGTCACCAGATGACGAACGGCA
>CADEEU010000349.1 GCA_902826385.1 uncultured Acidobacteriota bacterium
GGCCTTTTATCGGGTCTGGCACTGCAGATCTTTGTACACTATATCGATTATCCGCTCAATATAGGCGGGCGTCCGTACATCAGCATTCCTTCGTTCGTGCCGCCTTCGTACGAGTTGACCATTTTGCTCGCGGGTTTCACGGCCGTTTTTGGGATGCTGTTTTTGAACGGCCTGCCGCGGCCTTATCATCCGGTTTTTAATGTTCCGCGGTTCGCACTGGCGACGCGTGAAAAATTCTTTTTGATTATCGAAGCGGCCGATCCGAAATACGATCATGCAGAAGTCAGGAGCTTTATGGAAAGCCTTAATCCGCAGGAGGTGTTCGATGTACCAGAATAAAGTTGGCGGTCGGCTGTTGGCAGTCGGCGGCCGGCTTCGCACGATCTACTGCCTTCTGCTGACTGCCGCCTGCCTACTGGCTTCGGGCTGCGGCGTGCGGTTCGATATGCAGGACCAGCCGCGGTATAAGGCCTACAAGAAAGAGGACGGTACTTTTTTCAGCGATCACCGTGCGTCGCGCGATGCGCCTGAAGGGACTGTCGCTCGAGGGTTTTTGAAAGAGAATAAGGCTTTGTACACAGGCAAGATCGATAATCCGAACGCGAACGTACAGGTCGAGACTACGACCAATGCCGCGGGAAATACGATTGTTACAAGCTTTCCGAACGCCATAGATGAATTCCCGGTGCCTGTCACAAAGGAGCTCGTCGACCGCGGACAGGAGCGTTACAACATTTACTGCATCGTTTGTCACGGACCGGTCGGAGCAGGTGATGGGATGATCGTCCGACGCGGTTTCGGTGCTCCGCCTACCTATCACGACGACCGGCTGCGAAATGCTCCCGTCGGGCACTTTTTCGACGTGATAAGCAATGGTTGGGGAAAGATGAACGGGTACTCGGCCCAGATTTCAGCGAACGACCGATGGGCGATCGTTTCTTACATCAGGGCGTTGCAGATGAGCCAGAATCCGGAGGAAATCTCAAAATTGAACGGCTCTTCGACCTCTTCGGCTGCAAATACATCGACACCTGCGGCGAGAAATCCAAATACCCCGGCACCGGCAAATGCAAACACGACCGGAGGTAGACGTTAACAAATGGCTGATATAGGAAATTATCAGGCTCCGGCCGACCTGAACCGCTTTCGCACCATCGCTCTTGGGGCGGGCGGAATCGCTCTGATCATTTGGGCGATCGGTGCTTATGTTACTGGCGACGCTTTTGAACAAGGGCTTCGTTCATGGCTGCTTGGGTTTATTTTTTGGGGCGGTATCTGCATCGGCAGCATCGGGCTGCTGGTCCTGCAATATTTGACCGGCGGAGCGTGGGGCGTTGTTATTCGCCGTATTTTGGAAGCCAGCTCGCGAACGCTGCCGCTGGTTGTGCTTCTGTTCGTTCCTCTTGCGGTCGGTGTTCATCAGCTTTACGAATGGACGCATCTGCCGCCTACCGAGCACGTTATTGAAGCTCGTGGCTGGTACATGACGGACTGGGGCTGGACACTCCGTTCGGTTGCGTACTTTGCTCTGTTCGGCGTGATGGCCTATCTGTTGAATAAATGGGGCGGCGAACAGGACAAAACGACGAATTATGAGGACGCCGAGAAGTTTCTTGGTCGGGCGACCGCGTTCTCAGGCCCGACGATGGTTATCTACGCTCTTGTCGTGACCTTCGCAGTGGTCGATTGGGTCATGACGCTTGACCCGCACTGGTTTTCTACCATGTGGGGACTGTTGTTCGTGGCGGGCTGGGCCTTGAGCTGTCTCTGTTTTACGGTCACAATTCTGGCTTACCTCTCCGACAAGGCCCCGATGAACCGTGTTGTCGGCAGACGCCATTTTCACGATCTCGGCAAATTGATGCTTGCCCTTACGATGGTTTGGGCGTACTTCAACTTTTCGCAGTTTTTGATCATCTGGTCCGGAAACATTCCGGAAGAAACGGGCTGGTACATAACCCGAATGCAGAAAGGGTGGGGCGTCGTCGGCGTGATCCTTGTACTGTTTCACTTTGCCGTGCCTTTTCTGATCCTGCTCAGGCAGGACCTGAAACGAAAGGCCAAACTCCTGGCTACGATCGGCGTTTTTATTCTGGTTATGCGGCTGGTGGACATGTTCTACCTGATATCGCCAAGTCCAAGAATTTCGACGCACGGTAAAGGCCTTGAGCTTGCTTTAAGCTTTAGCTGGATGGATATCGTCGCACCGATTGCGGTCGGCGGAATTTGGCTGTGGTTCTTTTTCGGCCAGCTTGCAAAACGCCCGCTGGTGCCGGTGATGGACCCGTTCCTGGAAAAGGCGATAGAGCACGGGCATGGACATTAAAAGTCCAAAGTCCCAAGTCCAAGTCCCAAGTGACTTTGGACGGTGGGACTTGGGGCTTGGGACTTGAGAACTATGAGTTCGAAGCACGAAAAAAGTTTTGTCGATTTTGAGCAGCCTTATGAGCAGAATCTCATCGGGCTGAAGGGGATCATTTACTTCGGCATCGGGCTGTTTGTTTTGATCGTTGTCACATTTGCTCTGATGTGGGCCTTGTACGGTGTTTTGGAAGAAGACGCAAAGAACAAAAAGGCCTCGACAAACCCGATACCGCTTACCGAAAAAGAACGCCTGCCACCGGAGCCGCGGCTTCAGGGCGCTCCAGGATTCGGAGTAGACAGCCAGAACGGCCGCGTAAATCTTGAGCTGAGGGCTCCGCAGGCTGAGTACTGGGAACTTGAGAAACAGTGGAAGGTCCAGTGGGAAGAAGGGCAGAAAGACCCTAAGACGGGAACCGTAGTTACGATGCCGATCGACAAGGCGAAGGAACTGGTGCTCGAACGAAATATGAAGGCGAAGTCGGGAGCCGAAGCCGAAAAAGCGGCGAAAGAGCCGACGATGTTTATCTCGGACGCCAGTTCGGGCCGGATGGCATCTTTGAGAAGACGATGAGAGGAAACTCGACGAAAATTAGATTAGCGACGCGGACGCTCCTGGCGTCGATGGTGATCTTTGTTTCGTTTTTTCCGGTGCTCTCGCAAAAAAGCGAGCACTACAACTCGCCATTGTACGCGCCCAAGAAATACGATCCGTCGCATGGTACCAGCAACGGCTTGCCGGATGCCTTGCAGAAGATCGGGATCCAGCAAAAACTTGGCGGACAGCTTCCGCTTGAGACTGAGTTCAAGGACGAAAACGGTAAGACCGTTCGTATCGGGGAGTTTTTCAATCAGGGCCGTCCGGTGGTGCTTGCTTTCGTCTATTACGAATGCCCGATGCTCTGCAACGAAGTCCTGAACGGTTTGACCGGCACGCTGAAGGGAATTTCGTTCGACGCCGGCAGGGAATTCGATGTCGTAGCGATCAGCTTTGACGCGAAAGAGAACGAAAAGCCGGATTTGGCCCGGAACAAAAAGGAAAGCTACATGAACCGTTACGGCCGGCCCGGAACAGAGAAAGGCTGGCATTTCCTGACGGGAAGCGACGCGTCGATTCAGGCAGTCACGCAGGCAGCCGGTTTCGGATTCGAGTGGGACGAAAAGAGTAATCAGTTCGCTCATGCCGGCGGCATCATGATCACAACGCCGGACGGCAAATTGGCCCGGTATTTTT
>CADEEU010000350.1 GCA_902826385.1 uncultured Acidobacteriota bacterium
TGCCAAGTCCGTAAAATCACGAACATTGAGCGGCAGCTCCTGAACCTGTTTTTGAACAATAACCTCGCCTTTCTCCGGCGTTTCGGTATTGATGGTGGGCGGCCCAGCCTCGACGGTGACTGATTCGTTAACGCTTCCCACATCAAGGCTGACGTCAAACCTCCGGGTCTGGTCGGTTTCGAGAACTACGTCCTGATTGATCGCGGACTTGAAACCCGGTGCGTCGATCTTTACGGAATAGCTGCCGGGTTGAAGTTCTGAAACTACGTATTCGCCGTTGTTGTTCGTGGTCGTATTTCGCGTAAAGTTGGTTCCGTTTTGAATGACTGTAACGTTTGCCCCCGAAACAGTCGCCCCACCCGGATCTACGACGCGGCCGACGAGGGTTGCTCTGAAGCTTTGGGCCGAGACGATAACGGCGAGGGAGGCAATGACGAAGCTGAACCCAAAAATTTTAATAATCTTTTTCATAGATCTTCTCTCCTGGACATTAGTCCATCAACAGTCCCCCATTGATCTCGATTGTTTCGCCGCAGAGGTAGCTGGCGGCGTCGGAGGCCAGGAACGCTACTACGCTGGCGACTTCATCCGAACGGCCGACGCGGCCCATTGGTATCATGTTCGACATATTGTTCCAGACATCGCGGGCCGTGAATGTTTCGTGGTAGGGCGTGTCGATGACGCCGGGTGAGACTGCGTTTACGCGTATGCCCTGGGTTGCATATTCTTTTGCCAATCCTTTTGTCATCGTGAGCATCGCGGCTTTGGCCGATGAGTAATGGATCGAGCCCGGTGCTCCACCGTTGCGGCCGGCGATGGAGGTAACATTGATGATCGAGCCGCCTCCTTTTTCGAGCATTTTGGGTATTGCAGCTTGTGCCGCAAAGAAGGCGCTTTTTGCGTTGAGGTCCATTACCTCGTCCCAGCGCTCTTCTGTTAGCTCAAGCGTTTTTAAGCGTTCGACAAGAGAGCCGGCGTTATTGACAAGGATGTCGATGCCGCCCAATTTTTCTTCAACCTCACGGACCATTCGCCCGATCTCGGAGTTTTTGGTCACGTCGGCTTGAACGGCAATAGCGGCGGCGGTTGCCGTGCCGACGGCTGCTCCGGCCTGATTAGCGGCGAATGCTCCATGGCCGTTCGACGAGATCGCGGCCACGGCGGCGGCGGCTCCGGTCTGATTCTTTAAGTAACTGATGGCGACGGACGCTCCGCACTGGCCGAACAGTTCGGCCGTCGCCCGCCCGATGCCGCTCGACGCACCCGTGACCAGCACGACCTTGCCTGTAAAATCGAAAAAGTTCTTCATAGTTTCTCCTTCTAAAATTTGTGCTAAGTCCGACGCATTTGACTCTGCTCATGCGCGGACTGTTGAAACCTTCTGTATCCTGCCGGCTAATGCGAACAACACAAGCGTTCCCACGGGAGCGAGAATTCCCGCCGTCACCAAAATCGGCGTATATGAAAAGTTGTCGACGACCCAACCCGTCGTAAAGATAAATATCATCGAGCCGATGCCGGCACCCGTCCCGCCGAGCCCGGCCACTGAGCCGACAGCCTTTGACGAATAAAAATCGCTCGGCAGCGTTTGCACGTTATTTATCCAAACCTGAAAACCGAACAGCACGACGCCGATCAAGGCTAATGCCGTCATTGAATCCGGCGTGAAAGCGGCGAAAATTCCGGCCGGCATAAGACACGCAGCGAACCCGATCACGACCTTGCGTGCCGAGTTGACCGACCAGCCTTTCGAGATCAAGTAGCCCGAAAGCCATCCGCCGAACAGGCTGCCGGCGTCGGCCGCGACGTACGGTACCCACGCAAAAAGACCGATTTGTTTAAGATCGAAACCATGAACCTGATAAAGGAAAAGCGGCAGCCACGTGATATACAGCCACCACACCGGATCGACCAGAAACCGAGCCAGGACGATTGCCCAGGTTTGGCGATAACCCAGAAGTTCCAGCCAGCCTTGCTGTGATTCGGCCGATTCTACTGTGCGAGCGGGTGTGGCGGGCTCATCGGCCGTTTCTTCGCGGATCAACGCCAGTTCCTCACGCGTCAGCCATTTATGCGATTCCGGCTTGTCGTAGATCAGCAGCCAGGCGATAAGCCACAGAAATCCGAGGGCTCCGGTCACGACGAATGTGTGCTGCCAGCTATCGTTGAAATAGGCTGTCAGCCCGACGATTACGGGCGGTGCGACTATCGAACCGATTGCCGCGCCGCTGTTGAAAATGCCCATCGCAAATGCTCGTTGGCGGGCGGGGAACCATTCTGCCGCAGTTTTCGCCGCTCCGGGCCAATTACCCGCTTCGCCCAAGCCGAGCATGAACCGGCATGCACTTAGGCTTCGGATTCCGGTGGCCAATGCAGTGGCCATCGCCGCGAACGACCAAACGATGATCGAGACCGTGAAACCTTTCTTGATGCCGATCTTGTCGTAGAGCTTTCCCGAAGCGGACTGGCTGATCGTGTAAGCAAGCAAAAACCAGGTTGCGATTCCGCCGAACTCCGTATTCGAGAGATTTAGCTGGGTAGTGATCACCGGTGCGAGGACCGAGATCGTCAGGCGGTCGATGTAATTAATAAGCGTGGCAAAGAAAACAAGGCCGATGATTATCCATCGGAGGCCTCGGATCTTAAACCCGGACGTAGAATCGGACGCCGCCACTTGTGAATTTGCATCTAACATAGAGTTAAAATTGGTAATACCAATGCTCGCCCTTTGCCGAGCCTGAATGTTTTGCCTGCGAGATCATTCGACCGACTTAGTTTTCCTGTCACGGTGAACGACTATCTTTCCCGTTTCCGATTTTTGGTCTCCGCAATTTCCGTTGATGCAGACCGTTTCGCTCTGACCGTCAACAAACTTGATCACGAACCCGAGTCCTGAAGAAACAGAACTTATCGTCGGCAGAGAGTTTCGTTCCGCGGTGCGGTAAGGAATCAGGACGTGGACGAAATTGGTCGCCGTCCCCTCACTTTTGGAACTGACTCTCAACTGCATTCCACGCTGTTCGCTATCGCCTTTATCGACGCTGCCGGGAAGTCCCCGCGCCTGGACCGTCTGCGGCTTTACCTCACTTTCAACGCCCGTCGGCGTTACCGTTACGACACGAAGCGAAGCATCAAGATTTACAAGATCGTACGTAGTGCGATTGATCTTTACTTCGCGATCGGCGTTCAAAAGAAATGTCGCGGTCGACGGTTTGTCCGTCTTTACTTCATCCCAAACGACAAAATAGCCCTTGTCGGAATAGAGAAAATGCCGGTCGAATTTAGTGACGCCAAGTTCGGTGAAATAACCGCTTGCGGCCTCCCCTTTTGCGTAAAAACTTTTCGCATTAAACGAAACATCGGTCAGTCGTATGTTTTTAAGACGTTCGTTCGGCACGCCCTTAAACATCTCGTAGACGCCTTCTTTTTCCTGTCCGCGGCCGTTTATAAGTACTGTGTTGTGGTCGTCGGTCTGCTTGATTCCGAGATAGCCGGTGTCACCCGTCAGATAGCGTCCGTGGGCCCAGATGATGAAAGAGTTTGCGTCCGGATGTGCGTGGCCGGTGT
>CADEEU010000351.1 GCA_902826385.1 uncultured Acidobacteriota bacterium
TTTTTCCGATTTATCGGCGGTCGGCTTGTCAGCGGACCTGCCGTTTTTTGCGGCATAGTCGGTCACGTACCATCCGGCTCCTTTAAACTGAAACCCCGAAAGCGAGACCTTTTTCACAAGTTCGCCGCCGCAGCTTTAGCATATCCTCAAAGGCTCATCGGAAACAGACTGGCGTTTTTCAATCTGAATCCCGCATTTTTGACACTGAAATTCGTAAATCGGCATAGCTAAATATTCACGTTAACGCCTTTAGGCGTGTGCATCCACCATTATTCTGCATACGAAAATATAAGCGGCAGTTAACTTATTGTCGTAAATAAAGATAATAAAGGAATGGGAAAAATCGTAAAAATCGGATTTATTGCAATTGCGGTTTTTTCACTCGCATCGATGGTCTCGGCACAGCGGTCGATGGAACTGACCGCTGTCAGATTGGTGAATCTTGATCTTTATGCCGGCCGGTGGTACGAGATAGCCAAATACCCGAACAAGTTCCAAAAGCAGTGTTACGGCAATACGACGGCGACCTACACGGTAAAAAAGAACCAGAAATTAGAGGTGCTGAACGAATGCCTCAAACAGGACGGCACTACGGACACGGCAAAAGCCGACGGGAAGATAGCCGACAAGAAAAGCTTTGCAAAGCTGAAAGTCCGCTTTGCTCCGGAATGTTTATCGTTTTTACCTTTCGTTTGGGCAAATTACTGGATCATCGATCTCGACCCGAATTACGAATACGCCGTCGTCGGTGAACCTAGCCGGAAATATCTTTGGATACTAAGTCGGACGCCGGAGATGAACGATGCCGTCTATCAGGACATACTCTGGCGGATACAGAAAAAAGGTTACGTACCGAACCGACTGGTAAAAACACTGCAAAATATAACCACGGTGAAAGGAGCTGCGGTCGAAAAGAACTGATACCCCGTTCGGGAGTATTTCTACCAGTTCGTCTGGGTCGATACGGCTGCTTCGATGCTGTGTTCAACCAAAAAACGTTCGGCGTCGATGGCGGCCATACAGCCGGTGCCGGCGGCAGTGACAGCCTGGCGGTAGTAGGAATCCTGAGCATCTCCGCACGCGAACACGCCGTCAATGTTGGTCCGCATGGTTTTTCCTTCAGTGACCAGATATCCAACGTCGTCCATATCAAGCACGCCTTTGAACAAATCGGTGTTCGGCTTGTGGCCGATGGCAATGAAAACGCCGCGAGTCGGAAGCAGGCTTTCCTCTTTCGACTCGGTGTTGTAAATACGGACCGATTCAACTCCGCCTTCTTTTCTACCCAAGATTTCCTTCACTTCGGTGTGGAACAGTACCTTTATTTTCTCGTGCGATAGAACGCGCTCCTGCATGATCTTGGACGCGCGGAATTCATCCCGGCGATGGATCAGCGTTACCTCGGATGCGAATTTTGTGAGAAAGAGAGCCTCTTCCATCGCCGTGTCGCCGCCGCCAACAACAACGATCGGCACGTCGCGGAAGAAGAAACCGTCGCACGTCGCACAAGCGGAAACGCCATTGCCGCCGAGACCTTCCGGCACCGGAGCTTCCCCTGGAATTCCGAGCCATTTTGCCGAGGCTCCCGTTGAAATGATCAGAGTTTCGGCTTTTATAAGCGTGGTTATCTCGTCGCTGTCGGCACTTTCCTTTCCGTAAAGAGTAAACGGCCTTTTGGAAAGATCGACTTTATCGATCCAAACGTTTAAGAACTCGGTCCCAAAGCGTTGCGCCTGTTCGCGGAATTCGTCCATCAGGATCGGGCCCATAATTCCCATTTTGAAACCGGGATAGTTTTCTACGTCCGTAGTTATTGTAAGTTGGCCGCCCGGCTGCGGACCGTCGATCACGAGGGGCTCAAGCTGGGCCCGCGAGGCGTAGATCGCCGCGGTCAGACCAGCGGGGCCGGAACCAAGAATAACCACTTTTCGCTCAATTGTATTTTCTGCCATATCAAAAATTGTTGCGCACCGTTTATCGCGAAATTTGAAATAAGTGTCTTATATATAGTATAACTATCGAGCGCTTGGTTAGTCGAGACATCCAGGCGGCTGCAACTCTTCCAGATCGTTGCAGCCGCCGATAATATTCCATTTTACCGAACCGAATGCGATAGTTGTTTGTAAAGTGTTCGTGTTAAGCTGTTTTTGTTTACCGACAAATTTAGAAACGAGCACAAATGTTGACTTCTATGCAGCCTCAGTATGAGGAAAAACGCTTTGCTCTGAGGATGGCGTTGCGACTTCCGATAGTAGTGTCGGGAAGGTCTGACGACGGCGCCGCGTGGAGCGAGCCGACGGAAACCGACGACATCTCGACCCTCGGGGCAATGTTTCAGCTTAACCAGAAGATTGCCCAGGGAGACAGCCTTTACATTCGCTCTCACCGGCCCGACGGGGTTCCGGTTGAGGTAAAGGCGCAGGTAATACGTCTTTCAGCCGCCAGTCACGGAACGTCGCGCGTCGGCGTTTCGATAGTCGAGCAAAAGGAAAGCTGGCTTCGTTTGTTTGTTGCGTGGATAGCGGACGATAACGTCGCCGACGGAATGGACGAGTAACCCAAGCGGCAGATTCAATTAATATTTGGACGATAGCGACAGGCCGACCGCCTGTCGTACTTATTTATGTCGAACTACGAGACGATAACGGTAGAAAAAGAGGGAAAGGTTGGTGTTATAACGATCAATCGTCCGGACAAGCTGAACGCCCTTAGCAGCGCAGTTCACCGCGAAAGCATCGCGGCGTTGGACGACTTGCGAAAAGACGATGGCGTTCGCGTGGTTGTGATAACCGGCTCCGGCGAAAAAGCATTCATTGCCGGTGCGGATATCAGCGAATTCGAAGGAAAAACTCCCGTAACCCAGCGCGATACATTTCACGAAAAAACTCTTTTCAACAGCATAGACACCTTTCCCAAACCCGTGATCGCGATGGTTAATGGCTTCTGCCTCGGCGGCGGCAACGAGCTTGCACTTGCCTGCGATCTGAGAGTTTGCAGCGAGACCGCCAAATTTTCGCAGCCTGAGATAAATCTCGGCATTATTCCGGGCGGCGGCGGGACGCAGCGGCTGACCAGGCTGGTTGGCGAAGGCCGCTCGATGGAAATGTGCCTGACCGGCGACATGATCGACGCCGAGACGGCTTATCGATTCGGGCTTGTCAATCACGTTTACCCGGCGGCGGAGCTCAGAGCAAAAACAATGGAGTTGGCCGGAAAAATCGCCGAAAAAGCTCCGATAGCCCTGCAGCTTGCCAAAGAGGCTGTTAAATTTGCCTCGAAATCGAACTTAGACGAGGGCTTAAGGCGCGAAGTAGACCTGTTCGCAATATGCTTTTCGACCGAAGATAAAAAAGAAGGCGTCTCCGCGTTTCTAGAAAAGCGTAAGCCGGATTTTAAGGGCAAGTAATTCCCAAAACTTGACGCTTTCCGGTCTTTCCGATAAATTCAAGCATTGCCGCATCCGAAAACGGCAAAATCCCAGGGGACGTAGCTCAGCTGGGAGAGCGCTGCAATGGCATTGCAGAGGTCAGGGGTTCGATCCCCCTCGTCTCCACCAAAT
>CADEEU010000352.1 GCA_902826385.1 uncultured Acidobacteriota bacterium
AAGGTCCGTGAGCTGGATATAGAGAAAAAAGCACCCGATCCGATCTTGATGGGAAGGCAGTTGATCGAACTCGGTTTGAAGCCATCTCGCGAGTTTAAAAAGATACTCGATGCGGTTTACGAAATGCAGCTTGACGGTAAAGTATCCAGTTTGGAAGAAGCTGCAAAGGAAGCTTCGCATTTGATCAAAAACGCGAGCTAAGGGCAGGCGACAATGGAAATCAAAGCAATAATAACCGGCGTCACGGGCATGGTCGGCGAAGGCGTGCTGTTCGAATGTCTGGAACACGCGGACGTTACGGAAGTGTTGATCGTCAACCGTCGGCACTACGATCTGGAGCATTCGAAATTAAAAGAGTTGATCGTGCCGAATTTTCTTAACCTGGAAGATTTCGAGAAACAGTTGACCGGCTACAATGCCTGTTTTTACTGTGCGGGCGTAAGCTCAATCGGGCTTAGTGAGTCTGAATATACCAACTTTACGTATGACACGACGATGCATTTTGCTTCGACGCTGGCTCGGCTGAACGCGGACATGACGTTCGATTTTGTTTCCGGCAGCGGCACCGATAGTTCAGAGAAAGGCAGGCTGATGTGGGCGAGGGTAAAAGGCAAAACCGAAAACGACCTTATGAAACTTCCATTTAAGGCCGTTTATTGTTTTCGTCCGGGGTTGATGAAGCCGATACCAGGTCAGAAAAATATTAAACCTATTCTTAAGCTGGCAGGTGTTTTGTATCCGGTCGTAAACCTGCTGTTTCCGGGAATCGCGAGCACGCTTGCAGAGGTTGGGCAGGCGATGATCAACAGCGTTCTAAAAGGCTATTCCAAAAAGGTGTTGGAAGTAAGAGATATTAAGGCGTTGGCTAAGATCTAGTATTGCCGAGGTCGGGCGGTTGGACCAAGCTATCTTGGGTTATGACGATTCAGTCTCCTCTTTAACCTGTTCCGCGAGGGCATCTTCGTGCTTTATTCCGACCCGCAGCCGACGATAGAGACTCATCCATTGATTGGCGATCCATGGCAGAAGAAAAAACGCAATGATGTATCCGCGCCAATCGTCGATGAGCAGGCGAAAGCCGGTCAAGACGAGAACACCTATCGTTACCCAGTGGCTAAAGCAGTACTCGCAAGTAAATACGTAAAAAAATTTGCGTCGGAGTACGCTGCTGCAGGTTTTGCTCTTATCGCTGCATGCCTCGCGCCACTCACTAAAAATTTCTTCCTGGGTGACGGTCCATGAAATACAGGCGACGACCATCGACAGAATCACAAGCCAAAAAATTTGCTCGCCGATGTGCATTTAAAATAATTTTGCGGCCTGCGTTTGCAAAAGGCAATCGCAGGCCGCATTTGGTAACGTCCAGAGTTCAAGCTTTAGCTTGTTTTCGCGCTCGGCGAAGGAGCAAGCTGAAGCTTGAACTCTAAACTCTATTGCTTGCCTTCGAGGAAAGCTTTCAAGCGTCGTGAACGCGATGGGTGACGAAGCTTTCTCAACGCTTTTGCCTCGATCTGACGAATACGCTCGCGGGTGACGGCGAAGTGCTGGCCGACTTCTTCGAGCGTGTGCTCGCTGCCGGTGTTGCCCAGGCCGAAGCGCATCTTGATCACCTTTTCTTCACGCGGCGTCAGCGTTGCAAGCACTTCATCGGTTATCTCTCGCAGGTTTGAGAACGTTACCGATTCCGCCGGGTTGAGGATCGATTTGTCCTCGATGAAATCGCCGAGATGCGAATCTTCCTCTTCGCCGATCGGCGTTTCCAAACTGATCGGCTCCTGCGCGATCTTCAAGACCTTTCGCACCTTCGAAACCGGAATATCCATCCGCTTTGCGATCTCTTCGCTCGTCGGTTCGCGGCCGAGTTCCTGAACCAGCAAACGCGAGGTGCGGATGAGCTTGTTGATCGTCTCGATCATGTGCACGGGAATACGGATTGTGCGAGCCTGGTCGGCGATGGCACGCGTGATCGCCTGTCGGATCCACCACGTAGCGTAGGTCGAAAATTTGTAACCACGCCGCCATTCGAACTTGTCGACGGCCTTCATCAGACCGATATTGCCTTCCTGGATCAGGTCGAGGAACTGCAAGCCGCGGTTCGTATACTTCTTTGCGATTGAAACTACAAGCCGCAAGTTGGCCTCAACCAACTCGCGTTTTGCCTTGTTCGTTTCGTATTCGCCGACGCTGATGGTCTGGTACGAACGCTTAATTTCGACCGGCGGCAAATAGTATTTTTCCTGAATCGCGGCAAGGATCTTTTTCGATTCATTGATCTTCGCGTTCAGCTCTTTTTTCTGGGCCGGTGAAACAGCCGGTTTTCTGGCAATGCGGTCCTTGGCCTTTTTGGTTTCCCGATCGGCTTTCTGAATCTCTTCGACCACCTTTCGGATAGCGGCGATCATCAGCTGCATCGAGTGTTCGGTCAGATTTAGGTTCTTGATCTCCTGCGCAACCTCAAGCCGCAGACGCGCCGTTTGCCGGGTCAGGCGCATCAGCTTTTTGGGCTTTTTGCCCTTAGCTGTCGGTTTGGCAATGGTCTGCTCTTTCTGCAGGGCGATCCACGATTTCAGGGCAGAGTTGTAAGTTTGACGGATGTTGCCGATGCCCTCGAGCGTCCAGCGCAAGTATTCTTCCGCCTTATCTTCCTCGAGAGAAATTTCGGCCTGTTCCGAAAACGCGACCGTTTCGCGGATGCTGGCCTTGCCGGCGCCCAGGTCTTCACCTATTTTCAGCAGCCGCTCGATGGCGATGGGCGAGCGGGAAATAGCCTTTCGGGTTTTTATCTGCCCGCGTTCGATGCGTTTTGCAATGGTGACCTCGCCTTCGCGGGTCAGCAGCGGCACGATGCCCATTTCGCGCAAGTAGAGGCGGACGGGATCGTTCGATTTGTCCAGTGCTCCGGCCGAAAGGTCGAGGTCGATGTCGTCCTCTTCCTCTTCTTCCGCGTTTGGCTCTTCGTCCAAAGCAAGGGCCGAGGCGCGTTCCAAAAGCTGGGCGTCAGTTTCCGCGACCGAGATGTTTGCTCCTTCAAGCCGGTCCAGAACGTCCTCAAGGTCGTCGGCCGTCATCATATTCTCGGGAATCTCGCGGTGCAGCTCGTCCAGGCTTATGAATTTCTTTCGTTTGCCCAATGCAACCAGCCGGTCCATCAGGTCTTCTTTTTCGTCGTAATCAGGCATAATCTCCTGGGAGTTTGGATGAATCGTCGTGTAAATCCGATGTTTGCTAATAGTACTTAAAAATACGATTTTTGCCCGGTTATTGTTCCCAAACCGGGCGCAATGATCGAAATCGTAAAGTATATCAGGTTTCGCGAATTTTACTAAGCAGGGACTGCTTCATTTTGGTCAATTCAAGGTGTTCAGCTACAAGGTGACCTATCGCGTCCGCGGCACCCGATTGTTCGGCCGCGAGTAGCTCCTGGCTAACCTCTTGAATGCGGTTCTGGATGGCCATCGAGCGAAGGCTGAGAATGCAGTTTTCCGCGTCGTGTAAAACCTGATCAATTACTTCGTCAGGATCGCGTTTCGGATCTCCCATCGTCGGACCAGG
>CADEEU010000353.1 GCA_902826385.1 uncultured Acidobacteriota bacterium
ATCCGTTACTTCCTTAGCAAAATGAGCCATTTTCTTCTCCTATGATTGCAAAATTATAACTTAGCCGTAAAACAATCCGCAAAAACTCTTCACTGATAAACTCTTTTTAGAGTGGAGTTATTCCGATATCAGGTTCGCAGCTGTAGAAATTCCTAAGTTTCTCATGCTTTCAAATTGTAACTTATATAGTTACAATTATCAACAAAAAACAGAACAGGCTTTCTCGCCTGTTCTGCCTGGCCCGTGATATCGCCGTTAGGTCTGAGCCGCGGACGCATTTGCCAGCGTTGCCGTTAGAGTTATATCCGTTGCAGCCAGAGCTTTACTGATCGGCAACGCATTCTTCGTATCTTCGGCTCCCTCCTGGAACTTGTCGGCATCGAGGCCCGGCACTTCCGCTATTGTCACGAGATCGATGCGGTTTATCTTAAATCCGCCGGCCTCTTCATCCTTGCCGAGAAATGCGGTCGATTCCGATTTAACATTCTTTGCCGGCGTTCCCTGTTTCTCAAGCGCCGCGTTCAATGCCATCGCGTAACAGCCCGCAAGGGATGCGGCGAGCATCTCTTCCGGATTAGTTCCGGGATCGTCGCCGATGCGTGTTGCAAACGAAAAAGCTCCGCTGAACACTCCGCTGCCAAGCGAAATATTACCTTCGCCTTCCATCAAACTTCCGTTCCATTCCGCCGTTGCTTTTTTTCCTGACATTTTATTCGAACCTCCGTGTAAAACTAATCTAGAACTAACTATCGCTCAAAACGATTGCCTGAAGTCAAAAACCAACTCGTCACGCTTGAACGATTCATTTTCCATCATATGCGGATAATGTTTTTGCAGCTCGTCCAGGTATAACTCATATGGAAGGTCGGCAAACGCCCCGTAATCGTGAACATACTCCATAAAGACGTTGCCGGACTTATCGAACTCCTGAAATATCGAATCGCTTTTTCCGTCAAATTCCAATGGCTCGACGCCCAGGAATTCGCAAAGCTGTCGATTGAACGCCGGCGTGGTTTTAACCCACCGACCGTTCAGATGCATCTCGGCCGCACCGTGAAAAACCAGGTAATCTGTCTTAAGAATCTTTTCCAATCTACCTGTCGCGATATGATTGCGAACGATGTAAAAACTCAATCGGCTTGGGATCCCGACAACACGCGCGGACGCGGCGAGAAGCCCCGCCTTTTCCACGCAGTAGCCGCGAGTGCGCTCAAGGAGATTACTGGCCTTTAGCCCTTTCCGACGCAGATCTAGCAAATAAGGATCGTACTGAAAACCATCCCGGACGGCATAATAAAGAGCTGCCGCCTTGTCCACCGGCGAATCGGTCGAGCCGATATTGCGCTCGGCAAACTCTCGCACGGTCGGGTGGTCGCAGTCCAGGAATTCAGTCGGTTTTAAGTATTCGTCCATTTAGCGCTTAACTCACCGTCGATTTCGCATCCGCCTCATCGAAATCGGTGTCGAGCCCGGCCTGACGCCACGGCGCAAAGTCCTTTCTGACATTTTCCAGCTTGGTTTCGATACGTTGAATCGCCAGTTCGCCGAGCGGCAGTCTCAGCGGTGGGTTTTCCGATTCGACGACATCGATCATCACCCGGGCCGCCTTCTTTGGATCGCCTACCTGCTTTCGGTCTACCTGCTCAAAATACTCGAGAAACTTCGTCGTCGCAGGATAATCTTCGGGCAACTGATTTTCCGGTGCCTTTAGCGAACGCCCGGCAAAGTCCGTCCGGAACGGACCGGGCTCGACAATCGTGACTTTAATGTTGTGATGAGCAACCTCCTGCGACATCGATTCCGACAGTGCCTCCAGCGCAAACTTCGTCGACGCATAATAGCCCGCCGAAGGTGAGGCGACAAATCCCGCCACCGAGGAAAGATTGATAATATGACCGCTCTTTTGTTTCCGCATCTGCGGCAGCACCACTCGCATAACATCGATCGCCCCGAACAGGTTGGTTTCGTACTGATCGCGAATCTGGCGGTCGCTCGGCTCCTCGATCGCCCCGATCAAGCCGTAGCCCGCATTGTTCACAAGCACATCGATTGAGCCGAACTCGCCAACAGCGAAGTCGACCGCTGCGCGGACCTGATCCGGCTTCGTGACATCGAGCGAAAACGTTCTAGCCGTCTCCGGATATTCTTCCGTCAAATCTTTTACAGATTCGAGATTTCTGGCCGTCGCGATCACGCGGTAGCCTTCTTGTAAAAGCACCTCGGCGAGCTCGCGTCCAAGCCCCGTCGAACTGCCGGTTATTATCCAAACCTTTTTACCCATTTTTATATTCGAATTCCCTTTCTACAAGCTCGTTCTACTGTGTCAAATTCTCGAATCTTCCGAGCCGCCATCGACGCTTCATACGGTCAAAACGACCTTTCCCGTAGTCTTCCGCCCCTCGATTGCCGCGTGGGCGTCCGCAACTTTTTCTAAGGGAAACTCCGTTACCTGGATCTTCAGACGTCCGGCCGCGACGTGCTCAACGAGTTCTTTTGTGAACTTAACCCTGTTTTCTACCGTTTCGTTCTGCAGCCAGTAGCCGCGGACGATGGTGTTCTTTTGCATCAGCGACAACACCGAAAGCCTGAAATCCTCGCCGCTCGCCGCACCGTAAACCCACATCGTACCGTTTTTCGCAAGCACTTTCAGGTTCTGTCCGACGATGTCGCCGCCGACCATCTCGATGACCCAATCGACGCCTTTGTTTCCGGTGGCTTGCAGCACTTGATCGGTCCAGTCCGACTCAGTGTAGTTGATCGCCGAATCGGCCCCGAGTGACGCGACCAATTCAAGCTTGCTTGTGCTCGAGGCAGTCCCGATCACTTTCAACCCTTTGTCTTTTGCAAGCTGCACGATCAAACTGCCGACACCGCCGGCGGCCGCGTGAACGAGTATCGAATCGCCTTCCTTCGTAGGATCGAGAAGTCCCAGTGCAGTAAGGCCTTGCACAAGAAGCGCCGTCGCTTCGCCAAAACCGAGGCCGTCCGGTATTGGCAATGCCCCGCCAGCCCGAGCTACCGCGTACTCCGCATAACCGCCGCCGAGTACCGAAGCAACGACGCGATCGCCGACGTCCACGCCGGTTACGCCTTCGCCGAGTTCTTCGACCGTACCGGCAACTTCGAACCCGAGAGCGAACGGAAGCGGCGGAGTCGTCAGATAATTGCCGCCACGCATCATCACGTCGGCGAAGTTAACACCGGCCGTAACAGTTTTGATCAAAATCTCGCCCCGCTTTGGCGACGGCTTATCGATCTCGTCGATCGACAGTTTTTCGCGGCCGCCGAATTCGTGAATTCTTATTGCTTTCATATGCTTTATGCCTTTGCCGAAACTTGAAAGGCCGAATCGATTTCAGCCAGTTCCCTATCCGAAAGTCTAAAGTCCGCCGCGCCGATGATACCGTCGATTTGATCCGGCCGACGCGCTCCGACGATGGCGGCGGTAACCGAGGTCAGCCGCAAGGTCCATGCAATGGCCACGGCTCCGGCCGATAGATCGTGACGTTGGCCGATCTCGGCCATCTTGTCCGCAACCTTAA
>CADEEU010000354.1 GCA_902826385.1 uncultured Acidobacteriota bacterium
AACAGTAAAATGTTGGCCCTGGAACGTCGAAGGCCGTGCCCTGCTGCTCGGTGATTCCGCCCACGCCCTCGTCCCCTTCTACGGCCAGGGCATGAACTGCGCATTCGAGGACGTCCGCATTCTCGACCAACTCATCGGCAAGTCAGAACCGCCCGCGTCAACCGACAGCCAGATCGATTGGGCAGCGGTTTACGAAAAATACGGACAGCTCCGCAAAATAAACACCGACGCCATAGCCGACATGGCCGAAGAAAATTTCTACGAAATGCGAGACGCTACAGCCGATCCGGTTTTCCAGAGAAAGAGAGAGTTGGAAACAAAACTGGAACAAAACTATCCTGATTATTTCTCAAAATATTCGATGGTCACCTTCCGCGAAGATCTCCCGTATTCCGTCGCTAAGGCAAAAGGAAATGCTCAGGATCGGCTGTTGATGGAAATTTGTTCGAATGTTGATAAAGTAAGTGAGATCGAATTGAATGACGTGAGAGAAAAGCTAACGTGTATTTAGAAACGGAGAGGTGAAATTATGGCAGAACCGTTGTCACTAGAAGCGATTGAATCAGAATTTTCGGACCAAACTGAAGCTTGGACGCTGCAAGACAAACCGACTGAGAAATATCTCATTATTCCACACCCGAAATATCCTGGACGACATCCGATTCACTTCTTTTTCAATCGGAGCGCAGCCGAAGATGTTTTAACTGAAATTCTCCACGTCAACCATAAGATGAAAGGCAAGGATATTTTCCCGGTCAAGGTAAAACTTCTCCAAACTCTTCGCGATATCGCATCGGGAAAAACGAATGGCGACGGCTTCGTTGTTCACCCACCGAATGAGGTTTACGAGTTTTTGCGGGATCGGGACTTTGACGATATTATCTCTTAGCTGCCGGTAAGCCTATGATAAACTTCATTTATGGAAACGACTGCTCTGACAATTAACCTGCCAAAAGACATCAGCCTTGAGCTCGCAAAGAAGGCAAGTTCGAGCGGAAAGAATATTGCTGAGTACGTAGAGGAACTTGTATCAAAACAGTTGAAGCGTCCGACCTTTCGCGAACTCTTTGCGGACGTTCGGAAAGCAATAACGATTAATGATGACGAGCTTGAAATCGCCATCCGTTCCGCTGTAGACAAATCCCGACGACCGAATCAACCGCGTGACTGAGCCTCCGATAGCCGTCTTCGATTGCGTTGTATTTGTACAAGCCTTGTTGTCGAAATCAGGCCCGGCGGCGAGATGCATCGAGTTGGTCGATCTTAATCATGTGAGGCTTGTGATGAGTGAACCCGTCCTGAGCGAAATAAGGAATACGCTCGAGAACTTAAGCTCATCTCTAGAAAATTCTCTTATCACCGAGACCAAAATAGAGTCACTGATCAATTTTCTACTTGAAACATCCGAATTTGTAGATAGGGTTCCGCGGCACTTTGAATACGCACGCGACCCGAAGGATGAGCCTTACATCAACCTCGCGGTCGAAACGGAAGCAAATTTTATTGTCAGCCGCGATTCCGACCTTCTGGACTTGATGAAAAGTCATTCTGACGAACGCTAAAGACTTCAGACGGCGTTTTCGAGAGATTCGCATCGTCGATCCAACAGAATTTATCGACATTGTCGAAGGCAATGTTTCTAGCGATCAATCCCTGACATTTTAATGACAGCCGCTTTTAAGTTCAACGACCTTCACTACAATATCGACCTGACGGATCCGATCGACGTCTCGATCCCGCTCCGATTTGACGGCCCTCAGCCGAGAGCGTTTGGTGTTGGAATGGCGACGGCCGAGGAACTAGGAGACACGCGCGAAGATTCGAGCGTGAATTTCGAACGCTATACGCTTGTGCCGCATTGCAACGGAACACACACCGAATGCGTCGGGCACATCACGCACAACCGGATATCTGTGCGAAGCTGTTTGCAAGATGCGTTTATGCACGCAGTTCTCCTGAGCGTTGAACCGGAAAGCGAAACGACCGATAGCTATTCGGCAGGATCTGAAGCAGGCGACCGGCTGATAACGTGCGGTGCGTTAGAACAGGCATTATCGTCGACGACAAAGGAAGCGTCGTCCGGTCAATCTGGTTTGCCGCTGGTGCTGATCGTGAGAACGCTCCCGAATGATGAAGCAAAACTGACGGCGGACTATGGCGACGGGAACATATCGCCATACTTTACAACCGAGGCGATGCGGCTGATCGTGGATAGCGGCTTCATGCACCTGCTGGTGGATATGCCGTCGATCGACCGGCTATTCGACGGCGGACACCTTTCGAATCATCGAATTTTTTGGAATATTGAAGCAGGATCGTTCGAGGTCAACGAAAAAACGCGTATAGGAAGTACAATTACCGAGATGATCTACGTTCCCAACGAGGTCCCGGACGGAGAGTATTTACTGAATCTTCAGATCGCCCCATTCGAATCCGATGCGGCCCCAAGCCGTCCTATTTTGTTCGAATTCAAGTGATCGACTTTTCAAAACAAACGCTGTTCTCGACGCCGATGTACTGCCCATAATTCGGTATCGCAACGTAACCGCTTTTTTCGTAGAGCCTGATCGCCTCCGGCTGTTTCAATCCTGTTTCGAGAACGCATTTGGCGTATCCCAGCTCCGTCGCCCATTTCTCGAGCTCTGTCAGCACTTCCGCCGCGATACCCTTACCGCGATATTCGGGCAGCGTATACATCCGTTTCACTTCGACCGCATCAGCCATCGCCTCCGGCTCAAACGTTTTTATCGCTCCGCACGACACGGCTTTTTCATTGTCGTATGCGACAACTGCATACTTGATAAGATCGATCTTGTTGAACTGCGCGTAATAGGAATGCTCGGCACCATCACGTTCGGCGAGTTCGGCGTCGAGGTGACGGACAAGTTCGATAAAATCCATGTTGGATGAATCTGTCCGTATCATGCTCAAATTACGCATCTCTTTCTCTGAGCTACTCAAGCCAACGCCGCCTCCAATGCTTTTTCCAGATTCGTGAATTTGAATTCAAAACCAGTGTCGGTCAACCTTTTTGGAATCACCTTGGCGGAATCCAGCAGCAGCGCGTCGCCCATTTCGCCGAATACGAGATTTACGGCGAACTCAGGCAACGGAAGGATCGTCGGACGATACAAAACGCTGCCGAGCGTTTTTGTGAACTCTTCGTTGGTTGCCGGGTTTGGCCCGACGACATTCACGGCGCCGCGCAGGTTTTCATTTTCGAGGGCAAAGTTGATGATCCCGACAACGTCATCGAGCGAAACCCAACTCATCCACTGTTTACCGCTGCCGACCACGCCGCCGACGCCGAGTTTGAACGGGGTCAGCATAGTCGCGAGTGCTCCACCGTCTTTCGACAAGACGATTCCCGTCCGCAAAAGCACCGTGCGAATTCCCATGTCCTCGGCACGGCGGGATTCGGCCTCCCATTCCTTGCAGACATTTGCGAGGAAAGTGTCGCCAGACGAACTTGTCTCCGTCATTTCGTCGTCGCCGCGGTCGCCATAAAATCCGACGGCCGAGCCGGCGATAAAAACTTT
>CADEEU010000355.1 GCA_902826385.1 uncultured Acidobacteriota bacterium
AAGCTGCTGCGCGAGATCGGAGGTTTTCGTAAGGGTTAAGAGGGCAGCCAGGACTATGATCTTGCGCTTCGCTTTATAGAGCTAATCGAAGCAAAAAATATCTGTCACATTCCCGCGGTCCTTTATCACTGGCGGGCGATACGCGGTTCGGTCGCTTATGCATCGGATGAGAAGCCTTATGCTCATGAGCGTGCACGAAAAGCGATAAACGACCATTTTGAACGCACCGGAATTTTAGCAAAATCCGTTCGCGGTTACGGGCAGCTGCACCGGACCGTCTATCAATTACCGAATGAGAAACCGCTGGTAAGCGTGATAGTAAGTTCGGAGATCGAGGACGTTGGCAGGCTTCGCGACCAACTGTCGGCGACAAAATATAGTCCGTATGAACTGATCGTCATAACGTCCGATTCGATCGTCAGACCAGAAGGGAAAGAGGCGCGGTTTAGCAAAGCGAGAGGTTTCTTTACGCTGCTGAACGAGGCGGCGTCAGCGGCTAACGGTCCTGTCATTTGTTTTCTGGATTCTTCGACGATCGTTAAAGACGACGATTGGTTAAGTGAATTGGTCGGGATAGCGATTCAGGAGAAAACAGGTGCGGTCGGGGCGAAGATAATTCGTGCCGATAACCGGATAAAGCACGCCGGTTTGATACTGGGAACGCTCGGTGGCATCGGCCGGGCACATTTTGGTTCTCACAAAGACGATCCGGGCGATTTTGTGCGGCTTCATGTGACCCAAAATTTTTCGGCAGTGTCGGCGGATTGTATGGTAATTCGAAAGAAATTGTTCGACGAAGTCGGCGGTTTTGATACGCACATTTTTCCTGACGCGCTTGCCGATGTCGATCTGTGCCTGCGTCTGATGCAAAATGGATACCGCAATGTTTGGACGCCGTGGTCCGTCGTTACACAGACGAGCGAACCCGCGGAACCTTCGGATAAAGAGATCGAAAGTTTAAGATCGAAGTGGTCGGGGATTTTTTTGCGAGACCCGTATTATAATCCGAATTTCTCAAATGAAGATGCCGCGTACCGGCTGGCGTCTCCTCCGCGTAAGTGAAAGTAGAACGAGCAGTCACAAATGCAGCATCAGCAAAACCGATTCCGGCACAAAAGCGTGTGCCTGGATGGGTCATGCCAGCCGTTGCAGCCGGAGTGGCGGCGGCCGATGCTCTAGTTGCGGCCTTGAGCTTTCTGCTCGCGTTTAACGTGCGTGAAGGTGATCCGATACTCTCCTCCACCGCCTGGGCGTGGTCGAAAGATTTTGTTCCGTACGCGGGCATTTTGTATTTTGCGATACCTGTTAGAGCGGCAATG
Organism: uncultured Acidobacteriota bacterium; assembly: GCA_902826385.1. Taxonomy (GTDB): domain Bacteria; phylum Acidobacteriota; class Blastocatellia; order Pyrinomonadales; family Pyrinomonadaceae; genus OLB17. The sequence goes on from CADEEU010000355.1 coordinate 1,320, forward strand.
CTGTGGTATCAGCGCGTTTATAGGTTTCAGGGCGCGTTTTCGTACACCCGCGAAGGCATAAAGATCTTTAAAGCGGCTGCGGTCGGTTCGCTTTTGATCGTGGCGTGGGCGTTTCTTTTCCGCGGCGGTTTTGCGTTTAGGGAATTTTCTTATTCGCGGGCGGTATTTGTCCTCGATTTTTTATTTGCGTTCGTTCTGCTTGCGGTTTTTCATCTGGGGCTGCGGTTCGCTCAATCCAGATTCCGCCTTCGTGGAATCAACCTCTTACCCGCGTTGATCGTCGGCACTAACGCCGAGGCCAGCCAGACAATAAAAGAGCTGGCCGAACAACGCGAGCTCGGGTATCGGGTGATCGGGACGGTAGACAGCGGTACGGCCACCGTTGCAGAGCTTGAACATTTTGAGAAAGAGACTTCCGTGCCAATCGTTGGGCGGGTGGACCATCTCGCCGATCTGATCCGCGACCTTGAAATTCAGGAAGTTATAATCACCGACAACACTGTAGCCAGTGAGCACCTTTTCGAATCAATGATGCAGATCGGGCGCAGCCACCGCGTCGAGTTCCGATTTGCCCCGAGTCTGTTCAACCTTTTGCCACAAAAAACCAGCGTAGAACAGATCGGCGTTCTGCCAATGGTCCGTCTCTTTCGCGAGCCTTTGTCGGACGTGCAGCGGTTCGTCAAACGCGTGTCCGATATTGTCATTTCAATATTTGCGATTTCGATTCTCGCCCCTGTTTGGCTGGTAGTCTCGATTCTAATTAAGCTTGATTCAAAAGGCCCGGTTCTTTTCCGACAGGAACGCGTCGGGATGGATGGGCGCATATTTCTTTGCTACAAATTTCGCACGATGGCGGCGGACGCCGATGACGGACTTCATCGCGAGGCATACCAGAAGAACATTGGCGGCGATCAGGACGCGAACACCGGCGATGAACAAAAACCGGTGTTCGGCAAGGTGAAGGACGACCCGCGCGTAACGCGTTTCGGTCGACGGCTAAGAAGATCGAGCTTTGACGAGCTGCCGCAGCTCTTGAACGTGCTGACTGGTGACATGAGCGTCGTCGGACCGCGGCCGCCTATTCCCTACGAAGTCGAGGAATACGACCTGTGGCACCGCAAACGCCTGGACATGAAGCCTGGCATCACGGGCCTGTGGCAGGTTTCCGGCCGCAGCCGTCTGACGTTTGAGGAGATGGTGAAGATCGATCTGTTTTACATCGAAAACTGGTCGGTCTGGCTCGATCTTAAGATCGTCCTGCTCACGCTGCCCGCCGTCCTGCGTGGTGACGGAGCGCGGTGAAAGATATGGACGACACGGCTTCACTGATTCGGCTGGGAACCGAGACGTTGGTCGAAGCGGGCATTCACGAACCTCGACGTGAAACATCTGCGTTGCTTGCGTTCGCTCTGGAACGCGACGGCACTTTTGTCATAGCACATCCTGAATACGTTCCCGAAAGAGCTGAAAGAGAGCGATTTTTGTCGCTGATTTCCCGGCGTAAATTTCATGAGCCGTTTCATTATCTGACCGGAGTAAAGGAATTTTACGGTCTTGATTTCAAGGTTTCTCCAGCCGTCCTGATTCCCAGGCCGGAAACGGAGATGCTGGTCGAGCAGAGCCTTGCTTTTCTTTCCGAATTCGACGAACCGCGATTTTGCGAAGTCGGCGTTGGGTCTGGATGTATTTCGGTTGCGATATTGGCTAATCTTGGACGCTCGAGCGCGGTCGGGCTTGAACTATCATCGGCGGCGATCGACATTGCCAAGGAAAACGCGTCATTACATCAGGTTTCCCCACGCTTCGATCTGCGAGAATCGGACCTTTTTAGCAGCCTGAAAGCCGGCGAAAGATTCGATCTTATAGTTTCGAACCCGCCCTACATACCGGCGGCGGAGTTCGACAGGCTGGAAACGGACGTAAAGGATTTCGAACCTCGCCACGCTTTGACCGATAACGCCGACGGGCTGTCGATAATCTCGCGGCTGATCGCCGAATCGCCGCCGTATTTAAGGCCAGCGGGCCGCCTGTCGATGGAAATCGGTTTTGGACAGGCCGAGGCGGTGACGGATCTTTTCAAGCGAGGTCCCTGGACAAAAATCGCGGCGGAGGCGGATTTTCAGAACATACTCAGGACGATCTCGGCAGAGCGTGAAAACTGAAACATCGGTGTAACCAATTTCGTAACTTCGTGTGTTCAAAAGAAGCTTGCCTTTAG
>CADEEU010000356.1 GCA_902826385.1 uncultured Acidobacteriota bacterium
ACCTATCGCGTGTGAAGCGAGTGCTCTACCACTGAGCTAAGACGGCGAAGAAAATTGTTACTTAGATCGACGGGTCGTTTTCGCTTGCCTTCTCGCCTTCTTTCGCCTTTATCGTACCTATTGCCGAGCTGGTGAAGAAAAACCGATTGCCTGTCGCTGTAATTCCGGTTGATACTTGGGGATCCGCCCAGACCTTGTATGAAGCAGGTGCCGAACTCGATGGCTCTACAATTTCCATCGTAAAAATATAGCCGTTAACGACAGGAGCATCGCCCGCATAGGCCGCATCGAGCGAGCCGGTCGCGACCAATTGATCGAACGTACCGAACTTGCCTTTATTGCGCGATGCGTATTGGGCCTGAAATGTTCTCATGCGATCAAGTATCTGCGTTGCGGCGACCTCATTGCCCGATTTGATCATTGCTCCCCAAGCAATACTGCCGACGCCGATGAGAAGACCGATAATGGCGATCACGATCATCAACTCGATCAGGTTGAAACCACGCTGATCGTTAAAACGTTTTCGGAAATTCATATATTTATGGTGGAAAACTCCTGACGGTTAATTCACGATGCTGTCCGCGTTAAGTTTCAAAAGTTTAGTTGTTTTTAGAGTAAATTTGCAAATGAAAGTTTATTCCGAATCTTTGCTGTTCCTTTGCGGCTTTGCGGCAGGAAAAGAGCTTCCCGCAAAGTCGCAAAGGCGCAAAGGGAAAACAGTGGGCCTCGTGAGCGAACGTCTTTAGCAAAGTTTTTGATGCGGTCTGCATCAATAATTTTGTAATATGTTGGTGGGCTTGTAGTTCGTCCGCCTGCCTGCAAAATGAGAGATTGGATAATCAACGAAACCCTCGTTCCGGCCGAAGATGTCGTCCTGCATTTCGACGCACCGGACAAGATAGCCAAACTGCAGGCCGCGGTTGAAGGCGTTATTCGCGGCAAGGCCGATACGGTAAAATTCGCTCTTGTGGCACTGTTTGCGAAAGGGCATTTGCTGATCGAAGACGTGCCGGGAATCGGTAAGACCACTCTTTCCAATGCTTTAGCCCGGGCGCTTGAACTGTCAATACATCGCATCCAGTTTACGTCGGACCTGCTGCCATCGGACGTCATCGGCCTCTCTATTTTCGACCAGCACAGCACCGATTTTGTCTGGAAGCCGGGGCCGATCTTCTCGAATATCGTTATCGCGGACGAAATAAACCGCGCCACGCCAAAAACGCAGTCCGCTTTGCTCGAAGCAATGGCCGAGGAACAGGTGACGGTCGAAGGCATTTCGCGCGGCCTGCCGCTGCCGTTCATGGTCGTTGCGACGCAAAATCCGTCAGAACACCACGGCACGTATCCGCTGCCCGAATCGCAGCTTGACCGCTTTATGCTGCGGCTGCACATGGGTTATCCGAGCCTCGATGACGAGCGGCGGATGTTGTTCGACCGCGCCGACGTCAACCCGCTCGATCTTGTCCGGCCGGTCATGTCCGGTTCCGACGTGCTTGAGCTGCAGAAACTGGCCTCGCACGTTCGGTTCGATCACGCGTTGGTCGATTACCTTCTAGACATTGTTGCCGCGACACGCGCGTCCGATCACCTCGAACTCGGTGTCAGCCCCCGCGGCACGCTCGCCCTATACCGCTCCGCCCAAGCCCTGGCCCTGATCGAAGGCCGCGATTACTGCATCGCCGACGACATAAAGCGCCTCGTTATCCCTTGTTTCGGTCACAGAATAATCATTAATTCGCGCTCTGCCGGGCTGAAGAACAAGACCCGCGAGGCTGAGCAGATTTTGAACGAAATTTTGCATAAAATAACCGTACCTATCTAAAGTCGATCGCAGGACGGAAAAGACCGCTTTTTTGGCTTCGGAGCCAATTAAATTAGGCCTGATCTTCAGCCAATGCTGCTTTAGCAGTATTGGACGAGTTCTGTTGCGACGACTTCCAGGTAACGAAGCCAACGGTCACATGTAAGAAGGGATCCGTAGACAGATTCAGTAATAGTAGGAAAAAGCTGTAACGAGGTTTATGTGGACGCAGCTATTTTTTAGAATCTCCAACAAATGAATTTAACAGAACAATTTAAGTTAAAAGAGCCTTGGGTTACAAAATTTGAAATCGACGGTCTCAAATATGGCGGAGATTTTGACGCCATGAATGACGCGCGAATTGCCCAGTTCTTCGAGGCCTTCCCGACAGTTCGGACGGTGCTTGAATTAGGTTCCCTCGAAGGCGGCCACAGTTTTGCCCTGGCCCGTAATCCGTCGGTTGAAAAGGTCGTCGCGGTTGAAGTTAGGGATAAGAATATTGAAAAAGCAAAATTTGTTCAGAGCCTGTTGAATGATAAAAAAGTTGAATTTGTCGAAGCCGATGTCGAAAAAACGGACCTGACCGGACTGGGAACCTTCGACGCCGTTTTTTGTTCGGGAATTCTTTACCACCTGCTTCAGCCGTGGGGATTGATTGGTCAATGCCGTGTGGTGAGTCCGAGAATTTTTATTTGGACGCAATACGCCTGCGAGAACGAGGCAAAAAAATTTTCGCACAAGTATCGGGGAAAGTGGCACAGAGAAGGTGGGTGGCGAGATGCCTTAAGCGGGGCCTCGAAATGGGCTTTTTGGCTTAGCATGGGCTCCCTCCTGAACCTGCTGACAATGAATGGTTACAGTGATATCGAAATTATCGAAAACAATCTGGAGCATCCAAACGGCTGTGCCGTGACCTTGGCTGCAGAGGCGAAGACAACCGGCTAAGAAACCAGAACTATCGCCCCCATGAACATAAGTTTGTTAACTCAGCTATTCAGCCTCCGCGACATTCGTAACGCGGCTCTTAGGTCGTTGGTTGTGTTCGGCGGGATTGGGCTTTCGGCGTTGACGTATTATGCGCATATTAGCGGGAATGCGCGGATGGCGGGGATTTCGGCTGGGGTTTCGCTGGTTTTTGTTTTGCTGATATTGATCTTTGTGGTGCCTCCGCTTGCGCGGAATGCCAGCAAGGAGGCGTCGCAGTTGAACCTGCCGTTCGAGTTTACGGTGGGTGGAGCGATCATGCTTGGGCTGTTGATGATCGTCGGGTTTTCGGCCTGGAACAGTGGGAACAATTTGCTTTTTCTGGTGCTTTCGTTCCTTGCGGCGTCGATGGTGGTCGGGTTTTTCGCGGGCAGTTTGTGTCTAAAAAAGCTGGACGTGAAGATGCGTTTCCCTGAGACGATCTTTGCCGGACAGGAAACGCCGATACTGGTCAGCATCCACAACCGCAAACGGCTGTTCCCGAGTTTCTCGGTCGTGGCCGAGGTCCGCGGGCGGGAGCGCGAAAAATCGATCGTGCTCGAAGATCTGAAAAAGATACTGCCTGGCTGGATAGCCGAGCGGGTAGCCCGGGCGCCGATCGTGCGCAGGACGTTGAGCTATTTCGTCCTCATTCCACGAAGCGCGACCACCGAGAACAAGGGCAGCCACGTTTTTCCGGCCCGCGGGCGGTTTATTATTAAGGATTTTGAGCTTTCGACGCGATTTCCGTTCGGGTTTTTCCGCCA
>CADEEU010000357.1 GCA_902826385.1 uncultured Acidobacteriota bacterium
GGTGCGCAGAAGCGGTGGTTCAAGTACGACAGTTTGGGCCGGTTGCTTCGGATAAGGCAGCCGGAGCAGGAGATAAACCAGTCGCTCGACATGGCTGATCCGTTCAATACGGAGGGCTACTGGACGGCGGGGTTTGCTTACGACATCCTCGGCAACGTAGTGAGGGCGACCGATGCGAATGGCGTCAACATCATCAACGAATACGACAAGGCTAGCCGTGTCACGAAACGCTGTTACACAAAGCCTAACATCTCGACAACGGCGACGACCTGTGCCGGTATCGGTTCGGGCAACCTCAGCACCGACACGCCGACGGTCGAATTCTTCTATGACGGCAAAGGCCTCGCCGCGCCTCAGTCACCGAACTTCGCAAAGGGGAAACTGACGAGAGTTGAATCATCGGTTTCGGCGACGCTTTATTCGCAGTTCGACAATTTCGGCCGGCTCAAGGAAAGCAGCCAGATCACCGACGGAAACACTTACACATCGAAATATACCTACAACCTTTCTGGTGCTTTGGTTGAGGAAGAATACCCGAGCGGGAGAAAGGTCGCGAACGAGTTTGAACCTGACGGCGATCTTTTGCGCGTGACGAGCAAGAAGTCGGGCGGGACGGTCTTCACGCCGTACGCGTCGAACTTCGCATACACGGCGGCTGGCGGGATTTCGCAGATGTGGCTTGGGAACGGCAAGTGGGAGACGGCGAAGTTTAATAGCCGTCTTCAGGTGGATGAACTAGGGCTTGGCAGTTCGGCTACGAATGCGGCACTGTGGAAGATCAACTATTCCTACGGCGAGTTGCAGTCAAACGGAACCGATGTCGATGCCACGAAGAACACCGGCAACATCGCGAAGCAAACGCTGACGATTCCCGGAGCGACGTTTGTTCAGAACTATAGGTACGACTCGCTCTATCGACTAAGAGAGGCAGTCGAGCCGGGCTCGGGTTCCACGCCGAACTGGACTCAGACGTTTGATTACGATCGGTACGGTAACCGCACGACGTTTACGCAGACGGTCGGCGGCGTAACAACTCACAATACGACGCCTGCCATCAGCACAGCTAAGAACCGCTTTACGAGTACGGATTTCGTCTTCGATAACAACGGCAATCTGATCCAGGACAAAGACCCGGTCACGAACCTGACTCGTCAGTTTGCGTTCAACGCTGATAACAAGCAAAAGGAGGTTATCAGCAACGGCACGTCGGTCGGAGGCTATTTCTACGATGGCGAAGGAAAACGCGTCAAAAAGGTGGTCGGTGGTGAGACGACGGTATTTGTCTATTCAGCTGGTAAGCTTGTCGCGGAATACTCCACGACTCCACCGCCGGAAGTAGGAAGCATCAACTACACCACAACCGACCACCTCGGCAGCCCGCGCGTCATTACTGACGAACTGGGCCAGGTCCAATCCCGCCGAGACTTCATGCCGTTCGGCGAAGAAATGCAACCCACCGTCGGCAACCGCTCCGCCAACACCGAATACACCGCCGGCGATCAGGTCCGCCAAAAATTCACCGGCTACCAGAAGGACGAAGAAACAAAACTCGACTTCGCCGAAGCCAGGATGTACGAGAATCGGCACGGAAGATTCACGGCCGTCGATCCCTTGCTGTCGTCTGGAAAATCTTCCAACCCTCAAACTTTCAATCGATATGTTTACGTAGGTGATAATCCCCTAATCAGGACTGACCCATCGGGCAAAGATTGGTACTATGACTCACACGGCCGATATCGATGGTCAACCGATAACCGATACTTCGATCTAACAGTCGGGTCTGCCCTTCTTTCTGGCGAACTGCTAAATCCTACTTCTGTAAAAGGCTGGACGAGAGTCCAACTTGACGAAAACGGCGAGCACCGTTATCCCACACAAACGATGCCTGGAGTTACGCGGGAAGTCGTGCTTAGGAATAGTCCGGCATGGGACTGGGGTGGCGAAGAGAAGATCACGGATCAGGCAGCCTTCGATGCTCATGTTAAAGCAACGGTAGACCGGGCAAACACTTTTCTCGAAAGTGTTAGGTCAATTAATGAGTATCGTGAGATGGATAACGCTCTCCGGCCCCTCACAACGACGCGAACGGGATCGAACCCCTCTGTGCCGCTAGGGTTTGGCTTCACTTTCAAAATGCCGGGGCCGATGAACCGTCCCCTTAACAGTTCGCTGACCACAGATCGGTCGGCTGCATCGACCGCTCCCGTACTAACAGGTTCCTATCTACATCGGTTTGAAAGCGGAAAATTCTACGCGGGTAAAGGACCAGAGTCACGAATGAGACAAACGGGAAGGTTCTTCTCTACAAATTACGACGATCCGTTGGTTAGTAGTGAGTTTTTTCCGGCAAACTCGAATCGGGAGGCATTTATAAACGAACATAGAATAATGATGGAGAACGGCGGTCCTCTTTCGTTCGATCCAGACTCCCCAACTTACAACCGAATTCTTTCACCAGGTTGTCGATTTTTCTGTCCGTAGAACTTATTCTATCATTAGTCGAAAGGAGGAATGAGTGATCGAAGTAACGCCTGAAGGGTATAAGTTTCTCATAGGAAGCGATGGTTCGAGACGGTTCATGGTAGACTCCGACCGGCTTGATGATTGCCTCGACCATATAAGACAGAATGATTTACGGTTTATCGGCATCAATAGCTTCATGGGCTATAAAAAAAAAGATATAGATTTTCTGTCTGAGATAGCGAACCTTGTCGAGGGGCTTATGATCCCGGAGAGTTATTCAGACATTTCAGTTTTGAATACCCTTCACAAGCTCAAAAAATTGGGATTCGCGGATAACAAAAAAACGGTCATTGATCTATCGAATTTTCCCGATCTTTCTAGTTTGGCTTGTGAGTACTCCAAGCGATTACTCTCGCTTGAGAGTTGCGAGCAACTTCATGACCTAACATTAACTAACTTTAAACCTCAGAACAAAACTCTAGAGGAAGTTCCGAGACTGTCATCGCTAAAGAGGCTTAGCTTGTTTGTAACGAATATCAGTTCTCTAGTTGGCATTGGGAATTTTCAGCAGATAACAGAATTAACGATTTTTAAGGCAAACCAGCTGAAGGATATTTCCACTCTAAGGGACGTCAGTAGAACTCTGACTAAGCTCGAATTTGATGCGTGTAAACGAATTGAAAACTATGATGTTTTAGGCGATCTGAAAACCTTAGAACGGCTAATCATTGGCCGTTCGGCCCCCATCTCTTCACTCTTGTTCGTGAGATTGCTCCCGCGACTCGATTTGCTCAGTTTTGTTGGAACAGATATCGTCGATGGTGATCTTTCCCAGACAACCGGAATAGGCTACGTAGGTTTTGAAAATAAGCGTCATTATTCCCATACATTCGAGGAAATTGCTAGCTTCCGAAATCGATAAGCTGGTGCTCAGAGCAATCTGAGCGGGTGCCTTGGTTGAAGAAAAGGTACCCATCGGGCCCGCGTCGTGAACAACTCATACGAGTCCGACGGCGATCTGATGCGGATTTTCGGGAAGGCCACTCCGTCCGCGAC
>CADEEU010000358.1 GCA_902826385.1 uncultured Acidobacteriota bacterium
TTGATTAAGCCGTATCGTCCAAGGAAACCATTGTTTGGAATAGCCTTTCGAGCTGCCGCCCACTGCCCACGATAGCCCGACCGCCCACGAAAGGCCGGTTGTCCACGGAAGCCCAGGACGTTCGACGGCCGACAGTTTTCGATTAACTTCGCTTTTTGCAATGCGGACGTCGCCCTGCATTGCGGTTTGAATCTGACACGGATTTTGACTATTTCCCGCCGCGATCCGCATTCGCAGCGACGGCGGGCTTCCGACCTGATCTATCGGCGCCGGATCGAGACCGTATTGGGCCGCGACCGCGGGCCGGTCGTTCTGATTAACGAGATCGACGATTATCTGTCCCGGAACCGCTTCGCAAGCTGACTGGCCGTTGGCGGTAGTCGCTAAAAGACACGTCAACAAAAGCGGCAGAGCCGTCAAGGCCAATCGACAAAATTGAGAAAATCTAAACCCGTACATGCTTAAACCCTTTATATCGAAAACTATGTATCCGTCTAACAGTGCACGGCGGGATGCGAAAAAGACAGGAAACGGAAATCTTATCTTAACCGATAGCAAAAAATGGTGACCAGTAATACGGATGCTCGTTTTCCGCAATGAAACTGATCTGTGCGTGCCTAAGAGATGCTTCGACCGAGTTGCCGCGTTGCAGGAACGAGTAAAATCCCATCATGAAACGTTTGGTTGCTTCATCATTCACCGTCCAAAGACTTAAAACGAGCGACTTTACGCCCGAGGAAAGAAATCCTCTAGCCAGGCCGATTATCTCTTCGCCGGGAAAGAGCCGATTAACTCCGGTTTCGCACGCACTCAAAACCACTAGCCCGGCCTTGAACTTTTGCGAGGATATATCGCGAACGTTGATCAAACCGTCAGCCAGCCGTAGGTTCGAATACAGGGGGTTATCCGCACGAAAGCTTCCATGGCACGCTATGTGGATCAAATCATGCCGCCCGGCGTTTTCCAGAAAATTTGCAAAGGTAGCATCTTTACCAACAAATAATCTAGGGCCCTGAACAATCTCTGAAATCGCACGGACCTCATTTTCGACTTCCGGCGCAGCTTCGTCGGCGAAACCCACAAGCAGGGTGCTTTTAAACTGCGACCTTGCTCTGGATCGCATAGTCTGCCAAATCGACGCCGACGGAGCCATCGATATCCGTCGAGACTGAACAAGGTAGGCTGATCCGTCAAATAATGCCGAAAATGGAACGTAGTGCACTGAGGTTGACGGTACGATCACAAGATCCCGGTCGGCTATTAACGGCTCGATCGGAGCTATCAGCATTTCACGGAGCCGCGAAAGAGAAGCGTCCGCCCTGTTCTTTAACTGGCCGGCAAACGCCGACATCGACCGCCGTCCGTACCGAAGCGAGCCAAACTGAAACCTCAACCGTTCCAGCTCTTCGGCGATCGCCTTGTCGTCCGACAGGTCCTCAGCAAAACGCAAATCGTCCGACGTTAAAACGAATGCGGAAAGCTTTCCGCCGAAATTCACATACTCGACCAAGGCTCTATCCGGGCCAAGAGCCTTTCGCACCAGGGCGATGTCAAAATCATCGGATCTCCTGACTTTAGACTTCGAACCTCTTTCATCAAGGCTCTGCTCGCGACGCAAAAGGTCGGACAGCCTGCGTTCTCGGCGAGTTATCTCAGACTGCACTTTAACCGATCTTTCATCGGAGCCCAATCGACTGTAATACCAATTTAGTTCTTCACGGAGCCGGAGAGCTTCCACGGAGTACCGTTTAGCAGACTTCGCGGTTGTAATCCCACTGCCGATTGTTTCGAGAAGAGACCGGGACCGACCTCTCTCGACACAGCTAAGGGCATCTTCCGTTCTATTCTCAGCGAGGGCGATCTTCGCAAGTTGATTGAAGGGCTCCAACTTACCATCAAGAAAAGCGATCCTGAACTCTTCACCCGGCAGCGGCTCTCGCGAACTTTCGGTAATGGCAACGGCTTGCTTGAAGGATTTTTCGGCTTCCCGGTGACGACCGGTTTTTGCGTGCGCACTGCCAATCGAATTGAGACAGAGAAGTGCAACCTGTTTCTGCTCAAATCTCAAAGCATCCGACAACGTGCGGCGGAGATCGGCGAGGCCTCTTTCGACCTTGCCGGTTTTAGAAATTACGTCGCCGATGATCCAAAAAGACATCAGCCGTTCTCGCTCGTTTCCCGTCTTCTTGAAAACAGCGTCGGCCTTTACGGCGAACCGTTTTGCTGCATCCAAATTTCCCAGACCCAACTCCAAAAGGCCCCGGTGAATCGTGACAACGGCTTTTCTGGTCGAATTTTTTTCGCGTTCATACAAGGTCGCCGCCCTTTCAAGCTGCTTTCGCGCAAAGGGAATTCTCTTTTGACGAACCGCAGTTTTACCCATTACCAGGCGAGCACGAGCTTCCTCGGACTGCATCTTCAGTTTCGACAGCTTGCCGACGATTCGATCAAGCAGCTCCATTGCTTCGTCTACGAGGTTTAGTTCGGAATAAGTTTCGGCAATCTCAAGGTCTGCGACTGCCGATTTGTGCGGCATCTTTAATAAGTCGAATTTTTGACGCGAAAGCTCAAAGAACTTAAGGGCCGCGGCGTATCGTCCACGCGATAGCTCAAGGTTGCCGATGCTTGCTTCGATCTCGGCTTCGGTCACCAGCTTTCCGGTCGAACGAGCCGATTTCAGCGCCGCCTGAAAGAATTTTTCGGCAGATCGGAAATCGTTTAGAGCGGCGTAAGTGTTGGCTAGTCCATTTTCCACCATCGCTTGCCACGCTGCCGCTTTCAGTTTTTTGAAACGGCGGAGAGCCGATAAGCCGTGCTTTTCGGCCTGCCGGTAACGGCCCAGTTGAAAAGCTACATTTGTGAGGTTGATTTCAACTTTGCCCGCCGAAAGATGGTCGCCGTGTTTCTCCAGAATGCGCAAAGCCCGCCGGCCGACCGCCGGAATGCGGTCGTAATGTCCGAGCATTGCCAGAGCGACCAGGGAAGCGATTTGCGGCTGAGCGGATTCGAACGTTCTTCGAACCTTAACAAAAATTGTCGTCGCCTCATTTAGGCTTTCGACAGCCGAGTCCAGTCGGCCATAAGTCATCTCTGCAATGCCGTTAGCCCAGGCCGTGTAAGCGAGTATCTCGGTCCGCGGCAGGCCGGATGCAATATCCTTGAGTATCTTTGAGGCGCTTTGCGTAACCTTCGGCCTGACAGCCCAGTTCTCAACGCACGCATCTTTGAGAAGGCGGGCGAGACCGGCCCCGATCAGGGCCGGGTTCTCCAGCACTAGCCTATTCCGCTGACCTCTTGTTTTTGCCGCCAGAAGACGTTTCGCCAGTTCCTGCGCGTCCATAAAAAGGAATGATCTGAGATCAAAATACAAGAAATGGCGCTAAACGCAAAAAGGCCGGAACACGTCTGTTCCGGCACTATTTGCAGAGAAGTCAGGTTTTGACCCGTGCTACAACTCGATGTTTTCAATCGATACCTCAATGTCCGTTCCTTCTAAGGTAAGTAAATAA
>CADEEU010000359.1 GCA_902826385.1 uncultured Acidobacteriota bacterium
GTCGTAGTTCAGTTGGTTAGAACGCCAGCCTGTCACGTTGGAGGTCGCGGGTTCGAGCCCCGTCGGCCCCGCCACTTAAATCAAGGCCGTCTGTGAAAATGCACAGACGGCCTTTTGGTTTTCAGGGGCGCACGGGTAATTGCGATAGCAGCGGTGTTCGTCAGGAGATGGCTGCGGACAAGAGTCTGGTATGTGTGATTTCAGATTTAGGAACCTAAAAAACGTAAAAAAATCTTCAATCCTTCTGCATCCATTCGCTCGGACGACGCGAATGCTGTATTTGAAAAACATATTGTTTAGACGAGCAAGGGGTGGGCAAAAAGCCGCCGGGCCTGTTACAGGCTCGGCGGCTTTTCATTTTCGGAAACACGAATCGTTTATTTCAATATCAGATGATTTTCATAACCCGGTTTGGGATAACCAATGACCAAGTCCTTTTCTTTCCCATATCTGTCAAACTTTACCTGAATTCGAACGTGGCCATCCGGGTCTTTTTTCCAACCGACGATTCGTCCCGTCACCACCGCACCGTCAAAGAAGGTCTGCTCAACCTGTTTTCCGATCAACGCGTCGGCTTCCTGTTTAGTAAAAGTTCTCTCAACCGAGAAATTGATAACGTAGCTCTCAAAAAAACCCGCCGACCAAAGGCCCACTGTCAAGGAAAGTGCGAATAGAATCAGATGCCTGCAGGCTTCGCGCATACTAGCTCTTTCTAAGCTCCGTTAACACTTGTTTCGCAACAGCCTTCAGCGTATCGAAAACTCCGGTTCCGTCGGTTGCCACTGCCTCAAATACGGGCTCGTCTTTCCTTAATAGTTCCTGTGCGAGTTCGTCCGTCGGCGTAACGTTTGGCAGGTCTCGTTTGTTGAGCTGCAACACATAAGGAAGCTGCATGAGGTCGTAGCCCTGAGTTTGCAGATTTTCTTCAAGGTTGTAGAGCGATTCGATATTGGCATCCATTCGCTCGTCCTGGCTGTCGGCGACAAAGACCACACCGTCCACGCCCTTCAAGATCAGTTTGCGCGATGCGTCGTAGTAAACCTGTCCAGGAACCGTATAAAGATGAAATCTGGTCTTAAAGCCGCGCACCGTACCCAACTCGAGCGGCATAAAGTCGAAGAAAAGCGTACGGTCGGTTTCGGTCGCGAGGCTTATCAGCTTGCCTTTTGCCTGGGGTGCGGTCGAATCATAGATATACTGTAGATTGGTCGTCTTTCCACACAGACCCGGTCCGTAGTAAACGATCTTGCAGTTGATCTCTCTTGACGCGTAGTTGATGAATGTCATAGCTTTTTGCCGGTTATTCTATATCAATGTCATTTACCCGAAAAGACTGTCGATGTCTTCGTCGGTGATCTCGGCAAAAACCGAGGAGCTGCTTGCGTTGAAAGTTGTCGATTCCTTGACGGCTTCGTCGAGGATGGCTGCCACCTCGAAACTCGCTTTCTTCGTGCGGAGCTTTACCAAGCCGAGCGTCGATCGTTCGTCGAATACCACTACCAGCAGGCTTCGGCCGATCACGCTTATAAAGATGCTTTCTCTTTCGCCTTCATGGACCACTGCCGGGAACACATCTTCGCCGATCAGCTTCGCCATGCTGCTGGTCGCAGCAACGTTGCCGGCGGCAAGGGACGAAAAACTCATGGTGTCCATATCGCCGATATCGCCGTGGAAAGCAATTGTTTGACCGTCGCGGTCGACGAGGAATACAACACGCGATGCGCATTCGACACACAATCTGGCCAAGACCATCTTTAGCCTTTGAAACTGGTGTTCTTGTAAAATAAAAGGCGATTGAGCCATTGGATGTACCTGAGTATAACTATAGCGGCAAGTTTTTCTGAGGCGAAATGAAATGAGCGACGAGAGGAGCGTTTCCTGGGAGGAAACGTCATTCAATACACTAACATATGCGCAACAGCGGCTTCAAGTGTTTTTTAATGCAAAACAAAACTTCCGTCATTTTTCGGAAAAATGGGAGAAACCTCCGTTTTCAAGCCCCAGAGAATTGGTCGATTCTTATGACCTAAGCTTAACCGGGAGTTAATCTTGCAGGAAAATCTTAATAAAACCCTGAGATGTGTAGCCATTGGCGGAGGAACAGGCCTTGCCACATTGCTTTCGGGTTTGAAGTCATTCGTCGGCCCGTCGGATCACGAGATCGCCGTTTCTACTCTTTCAGCAATCGTCGCGGTCTCCGACGATGGCGGAAGCTCCGGGCGGCTTCGTGACGAGCTGCAGATGCCTCCGCCCGGCGATATACGCAATTGCATGGTTGCGTTGTCTGAGGACTCAAATCTGCTGTCGCAGTTGTTCCAGCACCGTTTCCGCGGCATAGGTGATCTGGGCGGGCACAATTTCGGCAATCTTTTTCTCGCGGCGTTATCGGAGATTACCGGCGATTTCGCGGAGGCGGTAAGGATTTCGTCGGAAATTCTGGCAAGCAAAGGGCACATCTATCCAGCCACGCTGGCAGACGTTAGATTGGCGGCGGACTTGGCCGACGGCACTATAGCTCGTGGTGAAACTCAAATAGGAAAGGTTGGGAGTCAGGTGAAGCGCTTGTATCTTGAGCCCGAAGACTGCCACCCGTTGCCCGACGCATTAAATGCTATCGCGGAAGCCGACGTGATATCGGTTGGACCCGGATCTCTGTACACAAGTCTTCTTCCACCGTTATTAGTTCGCGGCGTGGCAAATGCCATAGAAAAGTCGCCCGCAGTAAAGGTATTCGTTTGTAATTTGATGACCCAACCCGGAGAAACCGACGGCCTTACAGCGAGGCGACACCTTGAAATTATTCGACAGTACGCGCCCGACCTTGGTTTCGATTATTTGGTGGTCAACAACCAGCCGATCAGCGAACTCCAGTCTTTGCTTTATGAACAGGAAGGCGCCGAGCAAATAGGCGTTCACGGCTCGATATCAGGCGAATCTATTGAAGGTGCGACTATCGTATATGATAATCTGTTGGATGCTGGGGAGAAGGTCCGACACGATCCGATCAAGCTTGCTAAAACAGTGCTAAGGTGCGTCGCTGAACGACGGCTGAGAAGCGGTGTAGCCTGAAATCCAACAACAGCTTTATGTCCGAAAGTTCGACAGAGCAAAAACCGCTTAATGTCCTGATTCTGGCCGCTGGCCTGGGCACTCGCATGAAGTCGGAGTTGGCCAAAGTCCTGCACAAACTGGACGGTCGTCCGCTGATAAATCATGTTTGCCGTACTGCGACAGCACTTGCCCCCAAAACGATCTACGTCATCATCGGACACCAGGGTGAGGAAGTTAAGGCCGCCGTATTAAAAGAGCTCGACGGACAATCGGTCGTGTTTGTGAACCAGGAGCAACAGCTAGGCACCGGCGACGCTGTGAATTCTGCGCGTTCGCATTTGGCGGGAGACAATTCGACGCTAGTCGTATTGTCGGGCGACGTGCCGATGATCCGGCCGGAAACGCTGGCGGCTTTGGTTCAGCAACATCATCGTCACGGCGAAGACGGCTCCGCGAG
>CADEEU010000360.1 GCA_902826385.1 uncultured Acidobacteriota bacterium
TTCTCGGCCTGTTTTTCGGACGCGACGACATTCCGTTCTCGGTCGCTTACCCGGGCCCGCCGGCGATCTCGCGAAGCTATCCAGGTTTTAACGCACTCGCGAACGAACAGGCAAGAAGCCGCATCTACGCCGGGATTCACTTTGAGTTCGACAGCACCGCCGGCCAGGCGATTGGCAGAAACGTCGCCAACCACGTTTTCCAGAATTATCTCAGGCCGCGCTGTTCGGGTAACTGATCCAGCGTCACTCCCAGCCTTCCGCTCCGGCTTTCAAAGCCGGAGCGGTTCATTTTCAACAATACTCATCCGCATCCTTGCGTCTATAACCCATTCCATTACAATCCGTGTATGCCAGTTGGTTATTTTAGCCTGATCCTGCACGCGCACCTGCCGTTTGTAAGGCACCCGGAGTATCCATCGTTTCTTGAAGAGGACTGGCTATACGAGGCGATCACCGAGGTTTACCTTCCGATAATTTTTATCCTCCAGAACCTGCATGAGACCGGAGCAAAGCCGCGGCTGGCGATGAACGTTTCGCCGCCGTTGTGCGAAATGCTGGCCGACAAACTTTTGGAAGATCGCTATACGGCACATCTCGAGCGTTTGCTTGAGCTTGCCGAAAAAGAGCTTGTCCGTGTCGACCGCGAGGCTCGGGAGTTTTTGCCCGTCGTTCGGATGTATGTCGAGAATCTTTCGGCATCGCTCAATCTTTGGAACGACCGCTACGGGCGGAACCTGATCAACGCATTTCGCGAGCTGCAGGAAGAAGGCGTCGTCGAGATAATCACCTGCGGTGCGACCCACGGCTTTATGCCGCTGATCTCGACCCAGGAATCGCGTCGGGCCCAGGTCGAGGTTGCCGTCGCCAATTACAAAAAGCATTTCGGCCGCCAGCCCCGTGGAATCTGGCTGCCGGAATGCGCCTACGAACCGGGGATCGAAGATCTGCTCAAAGACGCCGGGATCGAATATTTCATCTCGGACACCCACGCCATTTTGTACGGCGACCCGCGGCCGAAATACGGCGTTCACGCTCCGGTAGTGTGCCCG
Organism: uncultured Acidobacteriota bacterium; assembly: GCA_902826385.1. Classification (GTDB taxonomy): domain Bacteria; phylum Acidobacteriota; class Blastocatellia; order Pyrinomonadales; family Pyrinomonadaceae; genus OLB17. The sequence continues at coordinate 1,050 of CADEEU010000360.1, forward strand.
AATGGCACGGCCGTCTTTGCCCGTGATGTCGAGACAAGCCAGCAGGTCTGGAGCGACGTGGTCGGTTATCCGGGCAGCGATGTTTATCGTGAATTTTATCGCGACATCGGCTGGGATTTGCCGCTCGATTACCTGGCACCGTACCTTGACGAAAATCGAGAGCGAAAGCACCTCGGCCTTAAGTATCACCGCATCACGGGGCGGAACGTGCCGCAGCAGTTAAAGCAGCCGTACGACCCGGCCGCCGCCCGTGAAAAAGCGGCCGAGAACGCGATGCATTTTATCGGCGAACGGATCAAGCAGGCGTACAAGCTGCGCGATGCTTTCGACGGCCATCCGCCGCTGGTAGTTTCGCCATACGACGCCGAGCTTTACGGCCACTGGTGGTTCGAAGGGCCGCAGTTTATCGATTTCTTTTTCAAAAAGCTCCACTTCGACCAAACGGAGATCGAGGCCATAGCACCCGGCGATTTTCTCGATTCCGAAATTCCCATTCAGGTCCAACAACCGACCGCATCATCCTGGGGCGAGAATGGCTATTACAAGGTTTGGATCAACGAAGGCAACTCGTGGATGTACCCGTTCCAGCATGACGCCGAGCGAAGGATGACCGCTTTAGCGAATAAATTCGCGGGCGGAAACGCGAGTGTTAACGAGCGTGCCTCCGTATCCGGCGGCGAAGGCACGCTTCCTAACGGTCGCGTTTCCGCCCGTATCTTAAATCAGCTCGCCCGCGAACTCCTGCTCGCCCAATCCAGCGACTGGGCGTTTCAGATCTATCAGGGAACGACGGTCGAATATTCTTCGCGACGGTTCCAGTCGCACATTCACCGTTTTGATCTCCTGGCAAAGATGCTTGAAACCGGCGAGGTCAATGAACCACTTCTGGCCGAGATCGAGGGACGGGACAATATCTTTCAGGAGATCGACTGGCGGATCTATCAGTCAATCAGTTCAAGCTAGAACCGGAAAGTTAGCCGTCTCAAGCCGTCTCACTTTTTACTGCAAAATGAGACGGGTTAAGCATCGTGTTTGCAACGTTTAAGCCGCATTTCGTCTCACACCGAACGGACATATAGCTAAGTGAGACGATATCGGCTTTAAATGATGCAATAAAAGAGGTTACGGTTGTAGTTCTGGTTTTTGACATCATCGCCAACACAACCTCTGACATAACAACGCAATTTCGATTTTTCAAACACCAACCCTGTGGAAAACAGGAGCCAGATTCATGTTCGCGCGTGTTGCGTAGATTGTCAATATTTGCATAGATGCAACAGTCTCGAAAAATAGCTGTCGCCCACTTTTCGGACGACGCTTTCAGTCGCATATTCACCGTTTTGTCTGCCGACAAAAATGGTCAGCTTTATCCGCACGGGCCTAACCGCCTTTCAAGCCGCCGAGCTGACCCGCTTTCTGCTTGACGGACATTTCTGGTTCGGATTCTTCGCCTGTTGAGAGATCAGCGATATACTTACCTAACTGACTGGTGTCGCGTGGGCGTTTAGGCATCTGATCAAGTTTACGACCCCTTGCTCAAGCATAGAACGCAATGACAGAAGAACACGCTATTTACGTTTTTATCGACTCGTCAAACCTGTGGCAAGCCCAAAAAGCAAAAGGAAAACTTTTGGATTTTGAAAAGGTAATCGCGTGCGTCAAGAAGAAATTTGCTGGTGACACTATCAAGGTGTACTTCTACACTGCCTATCCAGCCGATGGCTCCCGCGACTACTCCTTGGATAGCAAACATAAATTTTATACGTATCTCAAAAAGGGTCTTAAATTTGTCGTGCGAAAAAAGGCGCTCAAGAGAATTAGCATCGAGAGCGAAGAAGGGCAATTGTTTCAAGAAAAGGGCAACATGGATGTTGAAATGACAATCGACATCGTTCATACCGTTGACAGATATGACACGGTGGTCCTTTTCACGGGCGACTCGGACTTTCTAGCTGTTGTACGGTACTTAAGGGGAAGGGGTAAGAAGGTTTTTGTGATTTCCTCTAAAAATAACGTCTCTCGTGAACTTCGCACAGGCGGAGATGGCTATTTCGATATTTTGGATATGCCTGATGAGATATGGGGTAAAGAAATAATGCGGCGCGCAAAATAAAATCGCCCTCCTCTCGGAGGGCGATCCTTGGATGTTATACCCTCGCAGTTCTATGCCAGAACCACGAGACAGGTATAAGATACCACACTTTCCCGAAAGGTTGTCAACATTAAAGGGTGTACGAAAGTCGATTCTTGTCCCTGAAAGGGACCGAAGTTAATAGCGTCGGGAGAATCCCGACGTAAATTGTCCTGAGTTTTTCCGTCCCTGAAAGGGACGAAGTGCCCAAAACGTGAGCCATTTTGAGGCAGGTTCGTCCCTTTCAGGGACGGGTATTACCAGCCTCAGATATCGGGTTTCACCCGATGCTATTGAATTTGTCCCTTTCAGGGACTTCCAGG
>CADEEU010000361.1 GCA_902826385.1 uncultured Acidobacteriota bacterium
AAAAAGCGACGAGATAAGGTAAATCGAAGTCTCATCGCGACGGCCTCGACTGGATGTTCGAGCATCGCGGCGGCTTGTCGTGTTTGGCGGACGTGAGATCGAAACAGCACCCAAAATCCCCAATTAGCATTTGAGCCTACGCCCGCGATAAAATTTTGATCGTGGCTGAAAAAGAAGCGCAAAAGCAGACCTTGACGGGCCTTGCCTCCCGGCTTGGCCGTCTGTCGTCAGAAAAGCGACGTGCGGCTTTAGAAGTAAGCGCCGCCTTGGCTGGCGTGAGCTTGCGAGTAAGCCGAACCTTTGTGGAAGAGGTTCCGCGCGCGGCAAAAATACTCTCTGCCGATGACATTAGGAACTGGGGCGAGATGGGCCGGCGACTGGCGATGGGCAGTGCCGCGGTCGGTACCGCCTACTTCGAACGCGGCGTCGAAGGGTTGCGCAAGGTACCGAAAGATTCCCGTGAAAATGTTTTCAGGATCAGTACGCGACAACTAATACTCTCAAGCTCGATCGCGCTCGACACGTTCGAGCTCATTCCCTCGCTCGCGGCGGAGATCAACGATGACGAGCTCCTCGCGGAAACCCTGCGTCTCGCGGCGGAGATCGCAAATCGGTCCGCGAAGCACAGTGCGGATTTTTTGCAAAACGCGGCGTCGGTCGCGGGCGTTCTGAAAACGTTCGACAGCAAAATGCCGCAGGTCAGCCGTGCCGCGTTCGACCTGGGCTTTCTTTTCGCAACCAGGACCGGCGGTATGACGGCCGACCTTTGGTCCGGGATTCCGAAAGCGATCAACGGCCTGTCCGCGGAGGCGGCAGTTCATTTGATGCAAAATGCCGGGCGCGTGCTGGATTACGGCGCAAGTGTCACGCTTCATTTTGTTTCTTCTGGCAGTGAGGTACTACAGCGTGCCGCCGAAGCATTTGACGAATGGTTCAACGTACTGACCAAGATCGCCGGCCAAGGAAACGCGGTGCTGATCGCTTTCATTCGTGCAACCCCCAAGTTTTTCAGGCAGCTGGGCAGCACCGGCCCCAAAAAAGGCAAGGCGGCAGATGACTTACACGTCGGTTTGATCAAACGTGTGCTGAAACTTACTGCTGAAATTGCAGAACGTGATGCTGAAAGCGCGCTGGCTGCCTTTCGCTCTAGTACAGCTGCGTTGAAGAAGGTGTCGCTTGAGCAGTTCGAGGAATGGATCGAGACGGGCTTGCGCGAAAAGTATGAAGATTCGGCCAAGGCACGGCGAAGCTACTTTGCGTTAGAGACGCGTGAGTCGAACGCTTTTCTACACGAAACCCGGAGCGGTCTCCCGCTTGAAAACATCCAGGCCGTTTTGCGGATTTACGTTGAAGGTTTGACCGGAAAAGAGGTCGAGATCGCCCCGTTGTCCGCGATGCCACAGGAATCTCGCATCGGCGACGGACGAACGGTTTATCTGCCATCGACCGTGACCGAGTTTGACGATGACGAAATGAATTTTCGTCTTTATAAAGTACTGGCGGCTCACGGCGCCGGGCAGATAGAGTTTGGGACGTTTGCGAAAGATACTCTGGGACTGAAGGCGGCTTATACCGAACTGCGGCAATTGTTCGAATCGACGGCTGAGCAAAGGGATGCGTTTTCGCTTGCCGGATATATTGAAGACGTTCAAAAAGGTGAACAGGCACTGAGCGAATCGGAATTGCGGAACCAGACCCAGGCGGACGGCAAACTTCCAAAAGGCTCCGATTATCATGCGATTTTAAAGCTCTTTCCTGAACCGCGTCTCGCAAAAAAGATTTTCGGCACGATGGAAAACGCGAGGATCGACAGTCGCCTTCGACACGCATATCGCGGGCTTCGCAAGGACCTCAATCTGATGCAGTCGATTTTGCGAAAGACGCGTCCCTACATTTTCGATGTCCCGATGCATCAGGTTCCATTTGAACTGCTTTTCCAAATCACATTATGCGGCGGAGCGACAGACGATTCGAAACAGTTTTACGGACAGATAGTCTCCGAGATCGAGAGCGTTTTGGAGAGTTTTTTTCACCACAAAGGCAGGAAGACGCAGAATGAATCAGATGAAGGCGCAAATGCGAGCACCTCCGAAAAATTCCCTGTGTCTCTGTCCCACAGTGGTGACGATCTTCCCTCCGTCGCCGATTCGCTGATGGCGACCAGCCGCGTTTACAATCTTTTCCAGAACATATCCGCCGAGCAATCGCAAGAGGCCGAAGCGGACAGCGAGGAAGAACACGAATACGATTTTCAGGACAAGACGGCGAGCGAACCGGTGGTCGATGATACGGCGAAGCCGGAAACGAAACCCAAACAAACGCAGGACATCAAGGACCTTTTCAATGCCTGGAACAGTATGGACGACGAGGGCGAACCCGACGACCTGAGCGGCTCCGAGGCATGGTCGCACAACGAAATGCCGGAGCAGGCTCTTGAACCGGGCGACGAGGCGTTTTCTTACGATGAATGGGACCGCGAATTGAACGACTATCGCGTAGGGTGGAGCCGCGTCATCGAAAAACGCGTCAAAAAAGGCGACCGCACATTTGTCGAACTGGCCCGGTCACGATATCGCGGCGTTATCTCTTCTATCCGCCATCAGTTCCAGTTGATGAAACCGGAAAATTTGACACGCATAAATCGCGAGATCGACGGCGAAGATTACGACCTGAACGCGGTGATCGACTACGTCGTCGATCGAAAGGCGGACGGTTTGCAATCTGACCGCCTCTACACAAAACGCTTACGACGCCAACGCGATGTCGCCGTATCGATACTGCTTGACCAGTCATCCTCGACCGCGCGGACGATCACGCGAAATCCGCTGCAGCCTTACACATATCCAGGTCGCCGCATTATCGAAATCGAAAAGGAAGGCCTTGTGCTGATGAGCGAGGCTTTGGAGGCCGTCGGCGATATATATTCGATAAACGGTTTCACCAGCGAAGGCCGGCGGAATGTGAAGTTTTATGTCGTCAAGGATTTCGATGAAAAATATTCCGAAGAAACCGAACGAAGAATCGGCGGCATCACGTTTCAAAACAACACTCGCCTCGGGGCCGCGATAAGACATTCGGCAAAGAAATTGCTCGGGCAGGAATCGCGAACAAAGCTGTTGATAATCCTGACCGATGGCCGCCCATACGACCATGACTACGGCGACGCCCGCTACGCCCGCGAGGACGTCCGCGAAGCCCTGACCGAAGCTAAAATGACCGGCATCATACCCTTCTGCATCACAGTCGATCGTGAATCCGAAGCCGAACTACGCGACCTGTATGGTGACGTTGGTTACACGATCATCGATGATGTTCTGAGTTTGCCGGAACGAATGCCGAATATTTATCGGAGATTAACCAGCTAAAAATCCCGCAAAAAACAAAAAAAGACGCATGCCACGACGCCCGCGTCTTACCACTCTCCGCGGCAAATTCAATGGTGGCGGGGGGGAGGATCGAACTCCCGACCTTGGGGTTATGAATCCCACGCTC